>JAGFXV010000338.1 GCA_017861475.1 Bacillota bacterium
CCATATTTTGCGTATTTGAATTCCAAGAATGCGCCGAAAAATGTTTTCTTTCCGCACACGGAAACCATGATGAAATTTACCAGCACACCCAAAGGCATGGTCTTTTCGTCAGAGGAAAACAAGACGGATCAGTCGGTTCTGTTCGGCGTACGCCCTTGTGACGCGCACAGCTTTGCGCTTCTGGATAAGCTCTTCGACCAGGAAAAATATCAAGACGCTTATTATGTCACTAAAAGGCAGAACACGACGGTCATTTCGATGGCCTGTGTGCAACCGCCTTATGCAACGTGTTTCTGTACGTCGGTTGACGGAGCGCCCGTTGCTTCAGAAGGGGTGGATATTCTGCTGACGGATATCGGAGGCGACTATCTGGTAGAGTTGATTACCCCCAAGGGAGAGAAACTGGCCAAGTATTTCGGGGATGCCAAAGCTGATGCCGCTGCTGAGACCAAGAAAAACGAAATCGCGGCCAAAGCTGCCGAGATGATTAAATCCAAAATTCCGGCCCATGAAGTCAAACCGATTCTGGATAAAAATTTCGATAATCCTTTCTGGAACACGATTCATGGCAAGTGTCTCGCCTGCGGCACCTGCACCTATATGTGCCCCACCTGCCACTGCTTCGACATCAGCGATGAAGTCAAAGGCGGCGACGGCGTACGCATCCGGTCGTGGGATTCCTGCATGTTTCCGATGTTTACCAAGGAAACGTCGGGCCATAACCCCCGTGTTTCGCAGAAAGAAAGATGGCGCCAGCGCACCATGCATAAGTTCAAATATTATGTGGACAATTTCAACGCGATTGCCTGTGTCGGTTGCGGCCGTTGTGTCATGAGTTGTCCCGTTAATATTGATATCCGTAAAGTTGTTGAAGATATTTCAAAATTATAAATAGGGAGTTAGTAATGCAAAACCCGTATATTCCTTATCCCGTCGTGGTGGATAAAATCATTACTGAAGTTGATACCAAAGATATCAAGACTTTTCGCTTTAAGTTTGTCAATCCCGAAGACGAACAGAAATACGCATATATCCCCGGTCAGTTCGGCGAACTGTCCATTTACGGCAAGGGCGAATCACCCATTGGCATTGCTTCATCTCCGACGCAAAAAGGTTATGTCGAATTTACCGTCCAGAAAGCTGGTGTGGTCACCTCGGCGCTCCACGAAATGGAAGAGGGCACCCTGATGGGGCTTCGCGGACCGTTGGGCAATTCCTGGCCGCTGGAATTCCTGGAAGGGAAAAACATTGTCATTGTCGGCGGCGGATTCGCGTTCACGACGCTTCGGTCTCTGATTAATTATATGATTTTCGGCGACAACCGCAAACGCTTCGGCAACATCACGGTGATTTACGGCGCGAGAAATCCCGGCCTGCTGCTTTACAAAGATGAATTGATTGAATGGCAGAAGCGAGACGATCTGAATATCAATGTTACCGTTGATAAAGGCGACACGACTTGGAAGGGCAGGGAAGGTTTTGTTCCCACCGTATGTAAAGAAGTTGCTCCCAGCAAGGAAAACGCTGTAGCCGTCATCTGCGGTCCTCCCGTCATGATCCGTTTCACGCTGCCGGTTTTCTTTGACCTGGGGTTCTCCAAGGAGAACATCATTACCTCTCTGGAAATGCGCATGAAGTGCGGCATTGGCAAGTGCGGACGCTGCAACGTCGGCAGCAAGTATGTCTGCAAGGACGGGCCGGTATTTTCGCTGGCGGAACTGGACAAGCTCACACCCGAATACTAAAAAAAGGGAACCTTCGGGTTCCCTTTTTTTTTGAAATTGCAAAAAAAAGTCCACATGATGGTAGCCGAAAATTCTAATTTGCACTTCCTATCTTTGTGTGCTAGCAAAAACGTCAGAAAAAATGACTTAATGATTTATCATCACAGGAGATATTGAATGTCACAAGCAGTAACACCCTATCTGGAGATGTCCCAGGCCATTATGGAGGCCGGCGGCGAGGCGCTGAAAAAGTGTTATCAGTGCGGCACCTGTACCGGCACCTGTCCCTGGACGCCGATTACCCATTTTAACATCCGTAAGCTTGTCCGTTACGGCCAGTTGGGGCTGGACGGCATTGAGGATTTCATGTGGGGCTGCTCCACCTGTAAATTCTGTGTGGATCGCTGTCCCCGCGGCGTCGAAATCATTGATGTTGTCACGGCCATCCGCAATGTCTACAGCGGCGGCGGTATGCTGCCGCAAAGTCTCAGGGCGTTCGTGGGTTCCATGTCGGCGCGAGGCAATCCCTGGTCCGGGGATCAGTCTAAACGAAATGACTGGGCCAAGGAGAAATACCCGCTTTATACAGCTGATAAAGAATATCTGTTCTGGAGCTGCTGCACGGTTTGTTACGATCCCCGGAATACAAAACTGGCCAGAGCCACCGCTGAAATACTGAATCAATCAGGTTTAAGCTGGGGGTTGCCGTCCGTTGACGTCAATTGCTGCGGGGAGAGCTTGAAAAAGGTTGGCGATCTGGAATTATTTGAGAGGCTCAAGGGCAACAACCTGGATTATTTCAAATCCAATGGGGTTTCCAAAATCATTACCGTATCACCCCACTGCCTGGCGTCCTTTAAAAAAGATTACGGTGAGGATTATGAAGTCCTCCATTTCAGTGAGCTGATGGCGAAGCTTGTGAAAGAAGGCAGGCTGACGCCTAAAAAAGATTTTGGCGGCGCCAGGGTGACCTATCATGATCCCTGTTATCTGGGCCGGCACAGCGGTGTTTACGATGCGCCGCGCGAGGTGCTTAAATCCATCCCAGGGCTTGATTTTGTCGAAATGGAACGCAGCCGCGAGCAGAGTATGTGTTGCGGCGGCGGCGGCGGCGGATTGTGGATGGAAAAACTCAAAGGCGAACGTTTAAGCGATCTTAGAATAGAAGAGGCGTTATCAACAGGAGCTTCCATATTGGCAACCGCTTGCCCGTATTGCATCACCATGTTTGAAGACAGCGTCCGGACCCTCAATGCCGATGATCAGATCAAAATCAAAGATGTGACGGAGCTGTTCCTGGAGAGCCTGGACATCAATATCGATGAGCCGGTTGTGGATACCTGTGCTGTGTGATGCTGTTTGAAATATATAAGTTATTATGATGCTGGAGTAAATTAAGCTAGGAGAGTGTATGAGCAGAATTGGTGTTTTTGTTTGCCACTGCGGTTTGAATATAGCTAAGACGGTGCGGGTCAGTG
>JAGFXV010000038.1 GCA_017861475.1 Bacillota bacterium
TTTTACTATTAATATCGTATCCTTCGGCTACAAAGTAGGAATACCTGTGGATTGTGACATTATGATGGATGTCAGATTTATTCCCAATCCTTTTTATGATCCGGTAATGAGGACCATGACCGGAGAGGATCAAGAAGTAATTGATTATGTTTTACAATCACCGGTCAGTAAATCGTTTACCCGCCGATATTTAAATTTGCTCAAGTTCCTCATCCCTTACTATATTGCCGAAGGGAAGACCAATCTGGCTATTTCCATTGGCTGTACCGGAGGCCAGCACCGGTCCGTGGTATTGGCCGATTATATCGCTCAACAGCTGAGAAAAATAGGCTATAAAGTAATGGTCAGGCATAGAGATGTAGCAAGATACAAGCGAAAAAGCTAAAGCTAAAGGAGTTTAACTCATATGCCGGGATCAAATAATGGGATAAAAATAGTAGTGGTTGGCGGAGGAACAGGACTTTCAGTTCTGTTAAAAGGACTGAAACAATATACTGATCAGCTTACCGCCATTGTAACCGTGAGTGACGATGGGGGGAGTTCAGGCAGGCTTAGGACTGAGCTTGGTATTTTGCCCCCCGGAGATATACGCAATTGTCTCGTTGCTCTGGCTGAAACGGAAACGTTAATGGACAAGGTCTTTCAGCATCGTTTCAAACAAGGTATTGGGATCAGCGGACATAATCTGGGTAATTTGCTCATGGCAGCCATGACTGAGATAACCGGCGACTTTGTCAGTGCCATCAAAGAAGTCAGCAAGGTTCTGGCAGTAAGGGGGCAGGTCATTCCTGCTACGCTGGAGTTGGTAAATCTGGGTGCCGAGATGAGTGATGGTGCAGTGATCATTGGTGAAACCGCAATCCGCCAATACCAAAATAAAATTTCCCGGTTGTTTTTAATACCGGAAAAATGCCTTCCCATCCAGGCAGGCATTGATGCCATCATGGAGGCGGATGCAATAATTATAGGTCCGGGAAGTCTTTATACCAGCATCCTTCCCAACATATTGGTGGAAGGTGTAAGTGATGCATTGATGAAATCCAATGCGGTAAAAATCTATGTAAGCAATATTATGACCGAGCAAGGCGAAACTGATAATTTTACGGCGTTGGATCATATAAAAACAATTTTGCAATACGCTCGTCAGCCGATCATTGACTGTGCTATTTTAAATACCGGCAGGATCGATGAATTACGTCTCGATCGCTATCGTCAGGAACAAGCTATACCGGTAGATGCATCCTGTCAGGAGATCCTTAACCTGGGAATAAAAGTAGTGACTGAAGATCTGGTTGCAGCTGATGATTTGGCCTGGCACGATACACATAAACTAGCGCAAACGATAATTAAAATTGTTCAAAAAAGAACGCAGAAATATCATTTGACAGATTAGAAATGTGATTTCCTAAATGGAAGTAACATTTAACATTAATTAAAACCAATGGAGGCACAAGTGAGTTTTTCCAATGAAGTGAGAGATGAATCAGCCCGTATCATCCCAGAAAAATCATGCTGTATGCGGGCGGAATTGGCAGCTTTGATAGCCATGCGCGGTGAGACCGCAGTAAACGAAGATGGAACCTGTACCTTGCAGTTGGAATCGGAGAATGCTGTTGCCGCAAGAAAAGCATACCGTTTGCTAAAAGAAGTCTGCAGTTTGCAGGCATCAGCCAGTGTCGTACAAAGAAAACGTTTTAAACAAAAACGTTTTTATTTATCCCAGGTTAAGCTACAGCGGGATGATTTGCAGTTCCTGCAGGAATTGGGCCTAATCGACGGGGAAGGGAACGCGGTAAAATATCTGGATACCAAAATAACTGCCAAGAACTGCTGTAAACGTGCTTATTTAAGAGGATTGTTTATGTGCAAAGGCTTTATAAACAGACCTGAAGCCAATTATCACCTGGAAATGGTTTTTAACGACACTCGCATGGCCAGAGATGTGAAAAAATTGACGGGCAAGCTGGATTTGGAAACCGGTATTGGCGAGCGTAAAAATAATTTGATTGTATATATTAAAGATAGTGAGAAAATCGTTGATTTTTTACGCCTCATCGGCACCAGTAAATCTTTGCTGGAGTTTGAAAATGTGCGTATTATAAAATCAATGCGCAATCAAGTAAATCGTCAGGTTAATTGCGAGACCGCCAATCTGGGCAAAACCATTGATGCTTCCGTTCGCCAGGTGGAATTGATTGAAGCCCTGATTGCCAGACTGGGGGTCGGCAGAATCCCAGTGCAATTAAGGGAATTGGCATTGTTGCGAATCGATCATCCTGACAGCACCTTAAAGGAGCTCGGCGCTCTCATGAATCCACCGTTAACCAAGTCGGGTGTGGCATATCGGATGAGGAAATTAGAAATATTTGCTGAAGAAAATTTATATGGAGCATGAATTAAAGGATTTTTCGTGTCATATACAGAATATCTTTTAGATAGATTGTCAAAAGGTGTCGCTCTTAATGAGAGAGAATCATCCTGGTAATCAGCAAAGAAGCGAGGTACCTCATGAAACTCAGTCACGATATCTATTTGGAACAACAGCAAAAATTATTGATGACTCCAGAATTGCGTCAGGCCATTGCCATGCTGCAAATGTCGACTCTGGAGCTGGGTGAGTATGTACAGAATGAACTGGAAAACAACCCTTTTCTGGAGGAAAAGGATACGGATGAGTCTGATGAGAACGAGAATAACGAAGCTGAAATGCCCAATAATACTGAAACAGAAAACAAGTCAGAGGAAGAATGGCTGGAGTATTATAATGATCGGGATATTGGACTATCTGTTGCCGATGTTGAGGATAAATCGTTTGATTCCTTTATCAGCAAATCCCCAAGCCTTTATGACCATCTGCAGTTTCAGCTGCGCATGACGATCTGCGATAGAAATGATTTGATGATAGGGGATTATATCATCGGCAGTATCGATGCCAATGGTTATCTTACCGTAGGGCTGGAAGAGCTTTCACAGTCAACCGGAGCTGATCTGGAGCGGGTTCAGCATATGTTAACGATTATTCAGTCATTTCATCCGCATGGAGTTGGTGCCCGTGATTTAGCAGAATGCCTGCTGATCCAGCTGGAGCATTACGGCAAAGAAGATCCGATTGCATCGGCTATCATTGAAGAACATCTCAATGATCTGGGCAAGGGAAGGATCAATAAAATTGCCCAGCAACTCGGAGTCAGTGTGCAACAGGTACAGGATGCCTGTGATTTCATTCGCAGCCTTGATCCCAAACCAGGTCTGCAATACAGCAGCGGGGATGAGACCAAATTTATCATTGCAGATATTATTGTGGAAAAGATAGATGGTGAGTATGTTGTTATTGTCAATGACAGCGGCTACCCGCACTTGGTTATCAACCGTTTGTACGAAAAAATGATGCGCCGCCCGGAATCTTTTTCCCCGGATGCACGCAAATACATGGAAGAAAAAATGGGCTCGGCTGTGTGGTTGATAAAAAGCATTGAACAGCGGCGGCTTACCCTTTACAAAGTAGCACGCTGTATCGTTGATATTCAAAAAGATTTTCTTGATAAAGGCATAAAATATATAAAACCGCTTAATCTAAAACAAGTGGCGGATCTGGTAAGTGTACATGAATCAACTGTCAGCAGGGCGACCTCAAATAAATATATCCAAACACCACAGGGTCTGTTTGAGTTAAAATTCTTTTTTGGCAGCGGGATTAGCTCTTATGCCAATTGTGATGACAAAGTATCATCCAAGAGTATAAAAAAACAGATCAAGGAATTAATTGAACAGGAAGATCAATATAATCCTTTAAGTGACCAACAACTGGTGGAAATAATCAAGCAGCAGGGAGCGGTCATTTCCAGACGTACAGTTGCCAAATATCGGCAGGAATTAGGAATTCAGTCTACCGTGGCCCGAAAAAGATATTAAATTAAAAAGTTATTTAAATAAATTCCTCGCAAATATAGCACATTAATTTCTTAATGTGCTATAATATTTCCGCAACCAATATTAACCAAACACCATAACCTTACCGGGACAAATATGTCCCTGTAATGCAAAAATGACCCAAATCATTATTTAATTGAGGTTGGAAATGGATAATTTTTTTGCAATAATGGAACGTTTTGCTCCTGAAGCAGTAGAAATAATGGTATCCAGATATCAAATTTTAAGACATGTGCTTTACAATCAACCTGTCGGCAGGCGTCAGCTTACCAAAAATATGGGCTCAACTGAACGATTGGTGAGATCCGAACTGGATCTGCTGAAGAGCAAAGGAGCCATAAAGAGTACCGCAGCGGGAATCTACCTGACCGATTTTGGCTATGAGATGCTACGTGATATTGAAACGCTGGTACCGGGGTTGTTGCATATCAAAATTCTGGCGGAGAAATTAAAAAGCCGGTTTGGTCTGCGGGAAGTGATTATAGTGCCCGGTGATTCCAATCGGGATCCTTATGCGCAGGAAGATTTGGGCAGAGCGGCGGCAGAATTTTTATATTCTTCCCTTTATCCGGGTTGCATTGTCGCGGTGACCGGCGGAAGTACTCTGGCAGGAATGGCCAGAGCGATGAGGGCCGGCGTAGAACAGACAGAAGAAATTTGCCTGGTTCCGGCCCGGGGAGGTTTGGGTGAGAATGTGGAAACCCAGGCTGGCAATATTGCCGCTAAAATCGCACAGAAAATAGGAGCCCAGTATCGATTGCTGCATATTCCGGATAATTTGGAGCAGAGTACTGCTGAGGCTTTAAAAAGGGATATTCACGTCAAAGAAGTGCTTGACATAATAAAATCTGCCCAGATTTTGCTGCACGGCATTGGACCTGCTGATGAGATGGCAGATCGACGCGAACTGTCAGCCAGAGATAAAACATTTTTACAGAAAAATGGAGCTCAGGGAGAGGCATTAAGGTATTATTTCAACCAAATGGGCAAAATAATCTTTGAGATTCCAGGGATTGGCCTGGAACTTGATGATATTCACCATATTGAAACCATAATTGCGGTGGCTGGAGGCAGCAACAAGGCCGAAGCCATAGAAGCGGTTTTAAAATCAGGATTTGATCATGTTCTTATTACTGATGAAGGCGCAGCGCAGAAAATAATATTCGGAAGGGATGATTTGTAATGTCAGTGAAAGTGGCGATTAATGGTTTTGGGCGAATCGGAAGACTGGTTGCCCGGGCTGCCGTGCAAAGAGACGATATCGACCTGGTGGCGGTTAACGACTTGGGCGATCCCGAGGGTGGAGCCTTGCTCTTCAAGTATGATTCCATTCATGGGAAATTCGCGCAGGAAGTAAGTTTGAACGGAAATACGATAACTGCCGGAAAGAAACAATTTGCTTATCTTTCCGAACGTGATCCGCTTAAACTCCCTTGGAAGGATATGGGCGTCGATGTGGTGATCGAGTCCACCGGGAAATTCCGCAGCAAAGACAAGGCATCCATGCACCTGCAAGCCGGGGCTTCCAAAGTGATCATCAGCTCACCGGGCAAAAGTGTTGATTTAACCGTGGTAATGGGTGTAAACAATGAACTCTACGATCCGCAAAAACACCACATTCTATCCAATGCCTCCTGTACGACCAACTGTCTGGCGCCGGTAGCCAAAGTGTTGGTGAAGGATTTTGGTATTGTACGCGGGATGATGACGACCATCCATTCTTATACCAACGATCAGCGGGTACTTGATCTGGAGCATGACGACATGCGCCGGGCACGTGCCGCAGCCCTGTCAATGATACCGACTACCACAGGTGCAGCCAGTGCTTTAGGTGAGGTAATCCCGGAATTAAAAGGTAAATTGGACGGCCTGGCCATCAGAGTTCCCACTCCTAATGTTTCGCTGGTAGATCTTACCGTTGAATTGGAAAGAGCCGCTTCTGTTGCCGACATTAATCAAGCTTTCCGGAAAGCCGAAGAGACATATTTAAAAGGAATCCTAAGATATACGGAAGAGCCACTCGTTTCGAGAGATTATAATGGAGAAGCCTGTTCCGCTGTAGTAGATGGTCCGCTGACAATGACCATGGGCAATAATATGATCAAGGTCGTTGCCTGGTATGACAATGAATGGGCCTATTCACTCCGGGTAACCGATTTGGTAGCTTATATTGCCGACCGGGGAATAAACAAATAAATCCAAAATACAATCATTTGTCGCGGGGGTGTATCTAGTTTGAGAAGTATCAGGGAAATTGGATTAAAAGACCAGCGAGTGCTGATGAGAGTTGATTTTAATGTGCCTATGGATAAAGAGGGGAATATTACCGATGATGCACGTATAACGGCAGCGGTTCCTACTATTCAGTATATTTCTGAACAGGGAGCCCGGCTGATATTGATGAGCCATCTGGGCAGACCTGACGGACAGAGAAGTGAAAAATACAGCCTTAAACCGGTGGCGCTGCATCTGTCTGAACTGCTGAAAAAGGAAGTTAAAATGGCTGACGATTGCATCGGACCGCAGGTCACGGCTGCTATTGAGCAACTGAAAAGCGGAGAGATAATGCTTTTGGAAAATGTTCGCTTCCATAGCGCGGAAGAAGAAAATGACGTGGAATTCTCAAAACAACTGGCTGCGCTGGGCGATGTCTTTGTTAATGACGCTTTTGGTACCGCCCACCGGGCTCATTCCTCCACGGCCGGAGTGGCTGAATTTTTGCCGGCTTATGCCGGATTTCTGTTGGAAAATGAGGTCAAAATGCTGCGTCAGGTATTGGAACATCCAGAATGTCCGCGTTTGGCAGTACTGGGCGGGGCCAAGATAAAAGATAAATTAGGGCTTATCAGTAATCTTCTGGATAAGATGGATATACTTTTGATAGGCGGAGGTATGGCCAATACTTTCTTAAAAGCCCAGGGCATCTGTATAGGCAAGTCCATATGTGAAGACAAGCTGTTGGATGAGGCCAAAAAACTGATGCTGACTGCTGAAAGCCAGAAGAAAAAGATAATATTGCCGCTTGATGCGGTGCTGGCTGATTCATTGTCAGAAGATGCTGCTGCTGCAGTATGTGACATAAATGCAATCCCTGAAGATAAGATGATCCTGGATATTGGCCCCCAAACCATTGCTGCTTTTTCCCGTGAGATCGACCGCGCCCATACCATCATATGGAATGGACCAGTTGGCGCCTATGAATTTGAGCAGTTTTCAGTTGGAACAGATGCGATTGCAAGGGCTATGGCCTCATCCCGTGCCGTAACTGTAATTGGAGGCGGAGATTCAGCCGCAGCTGTTCACAAGCTGGGTTTGGACAAGGAATTTACGCATATATCAACGGGCGGCGGTGCCACGCTTGAATTTCTCGAAGGTATAAAACTTCCGGGAGTTCAGTCCTGTGAATGGTAATCTGAGGAGGTCATGGTCTTGCGAAAAAAAGTCATCGCAGCAAACTGGAAAATGAATAAAAACAGAGGCGAGGCGGAGGATTATATTAATAAATTTCTTCCTCTATTGGGCAATATAAATGCAACCGATCCGGAAGTAATCATCTGCCCGCCATTTACAAGCCTGCAAACATTGCATGATGCTGTGCAGGGAAGTTATGTTAAAACCGGGGGCCAGGATATATTTTGGGAAACCAGCGGAGCATTTACCGGTGAAATATCAGCACCTATGCTGACGGATTGCGGCTGCAGTTATGTTATCGTCGGACATTCCGAGCGTCGTCATATTCTCGATGAATCCGACTACAATATTAATCGCAAAATAAAATCATCATTGGCAGGAGCATTGATACCGATTTTGTGTGTAGGCGAGACCTTGCAGGAACGCCAGAATGATTTAGCCCGTCAGGTCGTGAAAGATCAGATGGAAAAGGCGTTGTTGGGAATTGATATTACCGCAGGAAACCTGATCGTAGCCTACGAACCGGTTTGGGCAATTGGCACCGGTGTGAATGCCAGTCCGGATGATGCGCAGGATATGATTGCTTTTATCCGCGAACAATTATCTCAGCTTTATAATCCTGAATTGGCGTCGGCGATACCGATCCTTTACGGGGGCAGTGTGAAAAAAGCCAATATGCATGATTTTATTATAAAAGCAGATATTGACGGAGCTTTGGTTGGCAGTGCCAGCCTGGATCCCAGGGAATTTTCAGAAATCGTGAGGTCGGTAAAGAATGGGTAAAGCGCCGGTTGTTTTAATGATTCTGGATGGATGGGGCGAACGGGAGGCTCAGGAAGACAATGCCATCAGTCTGGCCCAACCGCAGAATTTTTATGAATTGCAAGCATCGTATCCGCATACCCTTTTGGAATGTTCGGGCAACGCTGTAGGTTTGCCGCGTGGTCAGATGGGTAATTCCGAAGTGGGGCATCTGAATATGGGAGCTGGCAGGATTGTTTTTCAGGAGATTACCCGTATCACACAGGCAATCGAAGACCGTTCATTCTTTACCAATCCTGCGTTTCTCAAGGCTATGGATTATACCCGCGGAAATAACGGGGCAGTGCATTTGATGGGCCTGGTTTCTGACGGGGGAGTACATAGCGAATTGACCCACCTTTTTGCGCTGTTGGAATTGTGTAAAGAACAGAATATAAAATCTGTTTTTATCCATGCATTTTTGGATGGCCGGGATGTGGCACCTCAAAGTGCGATGGAATTTATCAATCAGTTGGAA
>JAGFXV010000339.1 GCA_017861475.1 Bacillota bacterium
GAGCTTTTCGCCTTTTGGTTGCACTCATTGTGACGGTCTTCTGTATCGGCACTTACACCCGAAACACGGCCTGGGACAATGAGTTTACGCTTTGGCAAGATGCATTATCCAAGACCAAAAAGTTTGACCGTCCTTATATTAATTTGGCACGTGCATATGAACAAATAGGAGATTTCAATGAAGCATTGAACTTATACGCCCAAGCCATTGGAAAATACAGTGAGAGAAAAACCGACTATCAGCTGATCGTGTTATGTAACACAGGAAAAATATTTTATGATTCAGGAAACTACTCCAAAGCCATAGAGCTTTGGTCCTACGCGGTCAACCATGTTAGAGATAATGGCCCGATAAGAAAAAATCTTGCGCTTGCTTATGCCTGGCTCAAGAGATGGGATCATGCGGTCAATGAGTTGGATTTTGCTCTTATGCAATCACCTGATCAGCCAGAGTTTCATCTATTGAAAGCAATTTACCTAATTGAACTCAAGCGCCTTAATGATTCAATAGTTCATCTGGACAAAGTACTCGGCTTAGGATATGAACCGCGAAAAACACTTGCACTAAAGGCTATTGCCTTGTACCACAAACAAGATTTTGATGAAGCAGAGCGGCTCTTAAAATTGTCTCTATCGAAGAAAAGCAATCTCGAGCTACTTATTTGGCTGTTGGCAGTCAATTTAAATTTGAACGACCAAGACGATATCAGGTATTATTTGGATGAAATATATCGGGAAGCTTCCATCAGTGATTTGCAACCATGGATGGAGCGAATTGCGAGCCCAGATTATCACCTATTTCGTGATAAAGACCGGATTACAGCAGCCTTGCTCGGGAGATTTCAGCAGTTTTTTCTGGTAAGAGGAGAAAGCTGAAAGGTATCTGGGATCTATTCCTGAAGCAATTTTGGAGAAGTTAAGTTTGCGCAAAGACATCCAGCCACTTCCATATCAAATTTATTGGTCTGCCGCCTTTATCCTAGCCTTATTGGCTTTAGTGGATTCCGTCTATCTCGCTGTTTCCCACTACAGAATATACACAGACATCGGATATAAGAGTTTTTGCGCGATCTCAAAAGCGATTAACTGCGACACCGTCTCTCAAAGCCCTTATGCGATTCTGGCCGGTATGCCGGTTTCGGTTTGGGGTATCTTGGGATACGCGTGGTTTCTGTTGTTGCTGTTGCCATCCATCAAAGTCGGAAATGGTTCAAAGCACATCTGGTCTTTTCTTTTTATGATGTCTCTTATATACAGTCTTTACAGCATTTTTTTAGCATTTGTTTCAAGTTACTACATCCGCAGTTTCTGCTTAATGTGTATCATAAGTTATGGCATTAATCTTTGGCTTTTTTTTCTCACATGGATAGTCCGCAGGCGGTTTAGAACCGGTTCTTTCGTGGTGAGTTTTCGACAATGCTTGGAATATCTGGCGAGCAACCAAAGATGGGTATTAGGTGCGATGCTGCCATTCTTACTGACAGTTGCCCTGACGCTCACTTTTTTCCCACAATACTGGAACCTGGAAGGCACCGTCGTAATGACGGACATCCCCAATGGCGTCAGTGAAGAAGGAGATCCATGGATCGGGGCTGCAAATCCTAGTTTAGAAATTATTGAATTCGCGGATTATCAATGCTTCCAATGCAGGAAGATGCATTTCTACCTACGCCAATTAATTATCCAACACCCTGGAAAAATCAGGCTCATCCATCGGAATTACCCTATGGATGACAAGGTCAATCCGGTTGTGAAGGAACCGTTTCACATAGGTTCGGGTGCCTTGGCAATGTTGGCAATTTATGCCAGTTCGAAAGGCAAATTCTGGGAAATGAATGATGTTCTATATGAACTGGCCGGAAAGACCGAAAGGATCAATGTTGCATCAGTGGCTTCTCTGGTAGGATTGGATGCTCATGAAATAGGTGCAGGAATTAGAAGTCCTAATGTACTCGCTAAGCTTAGGAAAGATATCCAGACTGGCCTTCAGTTGGGGATTGTCGGGACTCCTGCTTATCTTGTGGATGGAAAGCTTTCTTTTGGCATGATCCCATCAGAATATTTAAGTATTGTTTTTGAATGACCGAGCCGCGTGATGAGTAATCAAAAAAATCCGGGCGAAAAATCTATACTGTTGCTTTTATGCTTGTCTGGAGTCCTGCTAATCCTAATTTTTTCCATCTTTCTTCTGGCCTCGGTTCCTCCGGTTGACCGCGATGCCCTGACGCACCACCTGGCGGTGCCCAAGCTGTATCTGAAGCACGGGGGGATTCACGAAATCCCCCAGGTGCCCTTTTCATACTATCCGATGAATCTCGATTTGCTCTACCTGATCCCACTTTACTTCGGCAACGACATCGTTCCCAAATACATCCACTTCACGTTTGCGCTGCTCACCGCAGGCCTGATCTTCGCCTACCTGCGCCGCAAACTCGACAGTCTGTTTTACGCGCTGCTGGGAGGGCTGCTGTTCTTATCCTTGCCGATTATCATCAAGCTTTCCGTCACCGTGTATGTGGACCTGGGGCTCATCTTCTTCTCAACGGCTTCCCTGCTGCAACTCCTGCGCTGGTCCGAAACGAATTTCCGATTGAGACATCTGGTTCTCGCCGGTATTTTTGCCGGCCTGTGCCTTGGGACAAAGCCCAACGGAATGCTGGCAGTCTTTCTGCTGGCCTTGACGATCCCATTTTTATATCGGCGGGCAGCTGGGGGCCAGGCCGGGTTGCCGAAGGAGTTATCCCTCCGCGATAACAGCGGCCGCAGGGCGCTTAAGTCTTTGGGATGGGCAGGTCTGTTTGCCGCAGTTGCTACGATGGTTTTCTGCCCTTGGATGATCCGCAATTATTCCTGGACCGGAAACCCGGTCTTCCCTATGGCGCAAAATATTTTCGGACCCTCAAGCTCGACGGCCAGCAACCCTGGTACAACAGGCGGGGATGGCGCGGCAGGTACCGAAAGTGAGGAATCCCACCCAAAAGGCGACTCTGGGTTCGGGCACTTTGCCGTCCGAAAGCTTATCTTTGGTGAAAGCTTGCTGGAGATACTGGCGATACCCGTGCGGATTTTCATCCAAGGCCAGGACGACAACCCGCGCCTGTTTGACGGTCGGCTGAACCCTTACCTTTTGATTTTTCCACTGGTTGCTGTTTTTGGATTCAAGCGCCGGGGGCGTTCGCCGCGGG
>JAGFXV010000340.1 GCA_017861475.1 Bacillota bacterium
TACCTGTGATGCCGCATTTTTTGAAAACTATCCGGTTGCAGTCGTGGGTGGCGGAGATTCAGCTGTAAATGAAGCACTGTTTCTTTCCGGCATTGCTTCCAAGGTATATCTGATCCATCGCCGGGAAGGATTCAGGGCCAATCAGACTTCGGTCGACAAGATGCTGGCCAATGACAAAATCGAACTGAAAACCAATAAAATAGTGACCCGCATTGAAGGAGAAGGCCTGATGCAAAGGGTGATACTGCAGGATGTCAACACCAGTGAAGAAGAGGTCCTGCCGGTAGAAGGTCTGTTTGTCAGCATCGGTCTGGTAGCGGCGGCCGAATTTCTGGAAGGGGTCGTTGACACCAAGGAAGGCTACGTCCTTACGGATGCAGAAGGACGTACTTCAGTGGAAGGAATCTTTGCGGCGGGTGATATTCGCGTCAAAAATACCCGTCAGGTTGCCACCGCAGTTGGTGATGGTTCCCAGGTGGGGATGATCGTAAGCTCTTATCTCAAGGAATAGCTGATATACCAGTATTTGCTTGCCCCTCATAGTCTCTGCCCATAGTATAATCTATGGGTAGAGGGGAGGGGTATTTATGTGGGAGAGCAGATCTCACAGCAGCATATTGATCGTGTTGCTGGTTGTGTTAACAGTAATACTGGGCTGCTATCTGTTCAGAAGCGATATTCAGCTGGGGCAGATCTGGCAAAAGATATCCCGCTTTGTTGCAGGACAGGAGATCAGATTTAATACCGCCCAGTTCCAGGAGATGCAGACCGAGCACTTTAAAATTAAATACACGCAGACAGACGATGATTATGTTAACATTATAGCTGAAAGTGCTGAACAGGCTTACCGTCAAGTAAGCGATAAAATGAACGCGGATGGGCAGCAAAAAACGACCATAGTTGTTTATCCCAACAGCCGGAGCCTGGCGAAAAGTTTTGGCTGGGATAAAAATGAGAAAGCCCTGGGTGTTTACTGGGCAGGTACGATTCGTATCCTGTCACCGCACGAATGGCTGAATCAAGCGTATAATGAAGAAGAATTTAAAACCGATGGTCCGCTGGTACATGAATATGTTCATTTAATAGTTGACGATATGACCGGAGGGAATTATAATCGCTGGTGGACGGAAGGGGTTGCCCAGTATATAGAAAAACAAATTACCGGCTTTGAGTTTGAAGATCCCCAGGATGTTACTGCCGGGCAACTGTATACTTTCCAAGAGCTGGACAAAAATTTTGATGAACTGGATCAGCAGATTTCCTATTGGGAGTCCAGAAAAGCAGTAGAATTCATTGCCAGTCAATATGGGGATGAGAAAATATACTTGGTAATGGATTATTTGGCGCAGGGTAATACGCTGTACCAGGCGATTGAAAAGGCAACCGGTACTGATTTCAATGATTTTGCTTCTCAATGTTATCAGTATATGGAAATGCAATAGAGAGGTGTAATTCTTGAAGGATAAAATGGTTATTGCGGGAGGACAACCGTTATACGGCAATGTTCGCATCAGCGGAGCCAAAAATGCCGGACTCGTTGTGATTGCGGCCAGTATTATGGCTGAAGGTGAAACAGTACTCGACAACGTTCCCAGAATTTGCGATGTCGAGGTTATGATAGAGATTTTAAATTCCATGGGGGTCGAGAGTGGCTGGAATGAAGACGGCAGTCTGTCAATCCGCCCACCAGCCGGCGATATGGGAATAAAAACCCCCGATGAGCTGGCTAAAAAACTACGTGCTTCCAATCTATTTCTAGGCGCCCTGCTGGGAAGACAGGGAGAGGCTGCAGTATCTATGCCCGGAGGCTGTGACATCGGGTCCCGGCCGATGGATCTGCATCTCAAAGGTGCACAGAACCTGGGAGCTGAGATCGAAATCGAACACGGTTATATTTACGCACGCACCAAAAATGCTGCCGGTTCGAGAGTATATCTGGATTTCCCCAGCGTAGGCGCGACGGAAAACATTATGATGATGGCTAGTAAAACACCAGGACAGAGCATCATCGAAAATGCTGCCAAAGAACCGGAAATTGTTGATCTGGCCAATTTCCTGAATTCCATGGGTGCGAAGATCAGAGGTGCCGGCACAGATATCATCAAGATCGAAGGAGTGCCGGTACTCAAGGCGGTACATTACGGAATCATCCCTGACCGTATTGAAGCCGGCACTTATATGATCGCTGCTGCCATCACCGGCGGAGAGATACAGGTGGAAAATATTATTCCCACCCATCTTCATCCGATCATTGCCAAGCTGCAGGAAACCGGAGCAAAGATCAGGGAAACCGAGCAAGGCCTGCTAGTTACTGCCGGGAAACACATCCTGCCGGCTGATGTAAAGACCATGCCTTATCCGGGATTTCCGACCGACATGCAGTCGCAGATGATCGCACTGTTGTCATTGGCGCAAGGGACCAGTGTTGTGGTTGAGAATGTATTTGAAAACCGTTTTCAGATCATCGATGAATTCATTCGCATGGGAGCCAGGATCAAACTGGAAGGACGTTCCGCAATTGTAGAAGGAACTCCGCATTTGTACGGAGCTCGCGTAAAAGCTACCGATCTGAGGGCAGGAGCAGCCTTGGTATTATGCGCATTGGCGGCTTCCGGTACGACGATTATTGATGACGCGATCCATATTTTTAGAGGCTATGAGAATATCGAAGAAAAACTCAAATCAGTAGGAGCCAAAATTAAATAAAAAATTCCAGGCAATGTTGTGCACTCCGAATGTTAGACATATATTAATGTTTAACAGGCGGGGTGCTTTATTTTTCTCGAAAGCAGTATGTGGCCCAAAGAGAATCCAAGTGACAATCATATAAAGGAACACTTCCTTTGGTGAAATGCAGTCAAATAGATGATAAATCATTCAATAATCTGCATAAAAATCTTTTCACGGTTCTTTTTCGGGTGTAGGATAAAAAGTAGAACGACGGAAATTTAGTTGCAGGAGAATCAGGTATATGAAAAAAATTGGTTTGATTATCAATCCTGTTGCCGGTATGGGCGGAAGAGTGGGACTGAAAGGCAGCGACGGAGTTGAAATATTAAACAAGGCTTTGGCATTAGGCGCAAAACCGGAAGCACCACGACGGGCTGCCGACGCTTTGGGGGTAATAGCAAGACTTAAAAATCAAGTGCAGATCATTACCTATCCCCGGGAAA
>JAGFXV010000341.1 GCA_017861475.1 Bacillota bacterium
TGATTCATTTCCCATTCCGCCAGCATCTCAAAAATCTTCTTTCCTTCCGGATCAGACGTGTTTTTTGCAGCATTTTGATAAAACGTGTATAGATCAATTTCAATGAATAGCGCTAGTCTTAATGCCGTCAAATCACTAGTGTCCGCGTCGATAGTGCCGGTCGGTTCAAGGCCTTGGCCACTACTACGCCGATAAAAAGCAGACCACTTCAAGTTTTCTTGGCTATATTTACTGATATCGATATTATTCGCCCACTTTCCATTCGCCAAGAGAGAATCATAGTGTTGTTGCAAAAATTCCTGGTGTGTTTTTTCCCACTGTGAAAGTTCTAAAAACATTTGTCTGGCCTCTTCATTTTTTACTTGTTCAGCAGCTCCTGCAAAAAAATCTTCTCCTTCTTTTTCCATACTAAGAGCAAACTTGATCACTGCCAAAGAATTTTCCATAATATACCCTCCTTATTATATTGAGATTTCATGAAAAAGTAAGTTTACTACAAATCATTCTATTTGCTCTGACCCGCCATTTATCCATCCTAACCATAAAAAATATTTAAAAAATTAAAGAATCATCATCAGAAAAATAAAAACTGCCGGATCCAACCAGATAAATCCGGTGCGGCCTGGGATACTCACTGCTCTACTCTTATTTTAGCAGATAATTATGAATTTTTCGATATTTTTTATTCCGATAAAGTATTTTCACTCACTCCAAGCTTTAATAAATAATTGCAAGTCAAGTTTTTCCTGGCAAACGCTTGACTTTTTTTCAGCATCAATATATCATTATATCGTAATATATAAATATATTGATGTTAGAAGGTGTAAATAAGTATGGACATGGATTTAAAAATACATACGGAATTGGCCGAACTTCTCAAGGCCCTGGCACATCCGGTACGACTCTGTATTGTCCGCGGCCTGGTTGAAAACGGCGGATGCAACGTTAGCCATATGCAATCCTGCTTGGATGCGCCCCAGTCTACAATCTCCCAGCACTTGCAAAAGCTGCGGGCCGCCGGCATCGTCAGCGGTATCCGCAATGGGCTGGAAATCAACTACCATGTCTGCGATCCGAGAGTAATTCAATTGGTTCGCTCTTTATTTGCAGAACATTAGAAAAACTAGGAGGAACTACATCATGGGAAAAAAAGTATTAATTGTTGGCGGTGTCGCCGGTGGAGCTTCCGCTGCCGCAAGGTTGCGTCGCTTGGATGAGCACGCTGAAATCATTCTGTTAGAGCGGGATGAATATATTTCCTTCGCCAATTGCGGCCTTCCCTATTATATTGGTGAAACCATAAAGGATCGGGATAAGCTGGTGGTACAAACGCCGCAAGCTATGAACGCCCGCTTTGCCATTGATGTTCGGATCAACAATGAAGTCACGGCTGTTCATCCTGAAAGAAAAACGGTCACGATCCAGAGCAAAGACCGAGGTATTTATGAAGAAAGTTACGATTCCCTCCTCCTTTCTCCGGGAGCTAAGCCTCTGCGTCCAAATATTCCTGGCATCGACAGCGACCACATCTTCACTCTCCGCAACATTCCGGATACCGACCGGATCAAAAGTTTTGTCGATAGGAAAAATAGCCAACGAGCTGTAATCATTGGCGGTGGTTTCATCGGGATCGAGATGGCGGAAAACCTGCGAGAACGCGGCCTTGAAGTCAGCATAGCAGAAGCCGCCCCTCATATTCTGGCGCCATTTGACAGCGACATGGTTATTCTGGCAGAAAAAGAATTGCAGGAAAACGGTGTCCGTTTGTATCTTGGAGATGGAGTGACCAGCTTTCAGGATAAAGGGGACAACATTACTGTCAACCTGCAGAGCGGCGCTGCTATTACCGCGGATCTTGTCATCCTCGCTATCGGCGTAGCACCGGATACCACTTTTCTGAAAGACAGTGGCATTTCCTTAGGTAGGCGCGGCCACATCCTGGTCGATGAACATTTAGCCACCAGTCAACCAGACATTTATGCTGTTGGCGATGCAATCGAAGTCAAAGATTTTATTAGCGGTCAGCAAACTGTCATTCCTTTGGCGGGTCCGGCCAACAAACAAGGGCGGATTGCCGCTGATAACATTGCCGGCATTCCCAGTCGCTACAAGGGCAGTCAAGGTACTTCCATTTTGAAGATATTTTCCCTCGCCGCCGCTGCTACCGGCAACAATGAACGAATGTTAAAGCGAATGGAGATCCCTTATCATAGTATTTATGTACATCCCAACTCTCACGCTTCCTATTATCCTGATGCTCTGCCCATAACCATAAAGCTATTATTTGACGACAGCGGGCGTGTATTGGGATCTCAAGCGATAGGGTCTGTCGGCATCGACAAAGAAATAGACATTATTGCCACCGTCATCCGCTTGAAAGGTACAGTGACGGATCTGACAGAGTTGGAGCTTTCTTATGCCCCTCCATTCTCTTCAGCCAAAGCCCCACTGAACATGGCTGGCTTTGCAGCCGAAAATGTCCTTACAGGTCGTGCCGATGTCTTTACCTATGAACAACTATCCTCTTACGATCCAAAAGAAATAATTTTGTTGGACGTGCGTACTGAACTGGAATTTTCCACCGGTGCTCTGCCGGGCGCCATCAATATTCCTACCGACAGCTTACGCAACCGACTTGGCGAATTAGATAAGAATAAGTTAATTCTAATCTATTGCAAAATTGGTTTGCAGAGCTACATTGCGTCAAGGATCCTTAACCAAAATGGCTTCCGGGCAAAAAGCATGACTGGCGGTTACAAGTCGGCATATGCCCAAATTCAGTCCACACAAAAATATGTTGTTGACAATCCTATCAACAATGCTGACAATACTGCCCCTGGCAAAGACCAGCAAGTGGCCGCGACCGTCGTTACTGCTCATCATTTCTTGGATGCTTGTGGCTTAAGTTGTCCCGGACCATTAATGAAGGTTAAGGCAAGTTTGGATGAAATGGCCCAAGGTGAAGCGATACAAATAACCGCATCCGACCCCGGTTTTTTCGAAGACATTAAATCTTGGTCGCTGCAGACGGGAAATCGGTTAATCAATGTAAAGAAAGAAAATAATCGCATCATTGCTCTTGTCCAAAAAGGTGGCATTGTTCAAGAAACAAATGCAAACCCGAAAGACAATAAAACCATCGTAGTTTTCAGTGGCGAGTTGGACAAGGCT
>JAGFXV010000039.1 GCA_017861475.1 Bacillota bacterium
TATCCGGCATGGCATTGATCAGTTCAGGGATCATGTCGGCCATCAGATCGGCCATTCCCCAAGGCGTCATGAGTCTAATCATCTGTTCAAAAACGCCCCATTTTTCATCAATGACTGCATTGGATTCAGGGATTTTATATCCCAATGATTCGGCCACCAGGGTGGACAGGTCGCGAATTTCAATCGGCAGTTCCTGCAGATCACGGGAACGCTTGAGCTGTACCCGGCAACAAGGGCAAGCCGTAATCAGAGTATCCGCGCCTGTATCAATGGCTTCCTGGACCCGTTTTGCACCTAAATCTTCGGCTACATCGGGATCTGCTACCAGGGTTAGAACCGCTCCGCAGCAATGTGCTTGCTCTTTGTTAAAACGCATTTCCCGGAAATTGCTGCCAGGAATAGCTTCGATCAAGGTTCTGGGACCTTCATAACGAACGCCGGCTCTTCCCATGTGACATGGGTCATGATAGGTTACTTTCCGACCTATATCACCCGGTAGTGTAAATTTGCCTTCTTCTATCAGTTCCGCCAGCACATCAGCGTAATGTTTGGCGTGGAATGGATAGTCAATACCTCTCTCTTCAGCCCAATGACGGTAATAAATTTCCCAAACCAGCCAGCAGGCTGGGCAAGTCGTGATAATAGTGCTGGCCCCCAGCTTTTTCATACTTTCAATGTTTTTGGCAGCCGTTTCATCAAATACTTCCCAACGTCCGGCTACCAGCATGGGAATACCGCAGCAT
This sequence comes from Bacillota bacterium, assembly GCA_017861475.1. Classification (GTDB taxonomy): domain Bacteria; phylum Bacillota; class Syntrophomonadia; order Syntrophomonadales; family Syntrophomonadaceae; genus Syntrophomonas_B. The sequence goes on from JAGFXV010000039.1 coordinate 744, forward strand.
TGCTCATCTTTGCCGATATAACTGTATTCAACACCGGCTTCCTTTAATATCAATGCAGTTGACTGGGCAACATCCTGTTCAACAAAGGATGATGTGCAACCAGGGAAGTATGCGTATTCAGCCTTGTCTTTGATATATTCCCGTATTTCATCTGTCAGCCATCCGTCCCGATCTTTGGCATAGCTTCCCCAGATATTGCCCTGCTGGCGCATGGTGTTGGCCATAATTTCAAAGGGCGGGAAAGTATGAAACTTGCGTTTATCAATCAACTCTCCGCGCAACGTCAGCCAGGAGTCTTCGTTGGGCAGATCCAGTTGACAGGTATGATTGCACATTTCACAGGTCGTGCAGGACATAAAATTGGTGACTGCCTTTTGATCCCAGGTTTCCTCGCCTTCCAGGACCATCTTCAGATAAGTCCATTTACCGCGGGGTGACTGCGATTCCCAGCCTCTTCCATAATACTGCTCGCAATGGTCAACGCAATAGCCGCACTGGGAACAGGCATAAGCATACCAAGCAATATCTCCGGGAATTCCTTTGCGTTCTTTAAATACTTCCCCTGATTCTTTACTTTTTGCCCAGTTGCCAAAAACTCGAATCAATGGTTCAAAAGTATTGGCTAATTTCATTGCACCGGAAATCAAGGTTTTATCATATACTTTGCCGGGATTCATGATTGACTGGGGATCTATCTCCTCTTTAAACTTGATTACTTCATCCAGTCTTTCCTTGCCCAATACCTTGTCGGCAAGACTGGTAAAATATAGACCGGTTGCATAGGGGCGTCCACCATATTTCTGTGCAGTTTTCAGCGCCGTCAATGACAGACCAAACGCCATATTGAAATTGAATTTGCGCTCATCATGAGGTATGAAACCCAATAAAACAAAATCTTTACGGTTGGTTGCAAAGCCTTCGAGAATAAATGGATGCTTTATTTCCTCATTGGTTTCACGGATAACTTTCGCCAATTTCTCAAGTGGCACGACCACTTCACTGGGAATCAATGAAGGTGAAATTCTCTTGGCCCGCATCGGTTCAAAACGAGCAGCCCATTCGTGCTGGGCTATTTCTTCCGACAAAAATTCGCCTTTATTGGCTGCAACCAGTTCCTGTACGTCATTCATGATCAAGTCACAACGATTTGAAGTACAGGAAAGAATGACGATATATTTTTCCGGTATGATAACTTTGTGTTCATGTTCATCCGGTCTGCCATGATGGAGATGAGGCGGCAATTTGTTTTTCATCCGGGCAGCCTCAGGATTAATGAAGCTTACCGACCACAACATCACTTTGCGATGATAAAGACCTTCCATAAACGATGCCATATTATCAAGCGTATCAAAGGCAACGGCATTTACATGCATGGGCAGCAGCGGTTTAACACGAATAACAATCTGACTTATTAATCCGGTGATACCGTTCATATCACTGACCAGTGCCAGATCCTTGCCTGCAAATTCCCGAACGCTGCCATCCGGCAGAACCACACGGGCTGAGATTACATTATCTGTAAAATAGCCAAATTCATAACTGCCAATGCCGGCTCCGCCCTGGGCAAGCCATCCTCCTACGGTGGACGCAGGAAAACTGGTCGGATATAGAGCCAAGGTCAGATCCTTCTGATTCAAATGATATTCAAGTTCTTTCCATACGACGCCTGCTTCGACCGTGGCAGTACGTTGTTCAGGGTCAATGGCGATAATTTTATTCATGCGATTAAATTCAACCATTAATCCGCCTTCAACCGGCAGAACTCCCCCGTAACCGGAAGTTGCTTTCCCGCGCGGGGTAAGATTTAATTTCTCACGCTGGGCCAATTTAACCAGCTCCACCAATTCTATCTCAGAATTAGGCTGTACAATCGCATCAGGTATCGGATTGCCTACCAGCGGTTTGACCATGGAAGGCATGGTTCCCATATCATGGGCGTAGATTTTTCGTTCCAACGGATCAAAATTCACACGATTGGCAAACCGATTCTCCAGTTCTTTTCTTGCATTGGAATCAATATTGCGCATAAATTCAATCCTCCTTATTTTTCTTGTTTCATTGAACCCAGAAAATAATCTGCAGATCTATAAATAATGTCTTGTGAGTTCATCCTATCATAAAGAATTAATTTTGTATACCCCCCTATGGTATATAAGCTTAGGAATTTGAAGGAAGGATAGCAATTTGCTTGACGAAGTAAATGTATATTAATTAAGGAAGTGCAAATCAATTATTGATATACTTATAAAAGAATTAAAAGCGAGTGAAAATATGAAGTTTATTTATTTCTATACAACTGATATCGGAAATATAGGGATTGTAGAAAACGGTCGGAGCATCACTGATCTGTACTTGCCGGAAACACCGATACCCCCTAATATAGTCGAAACGGAAACACCGATTCTTTATGATGCCGGTGAGCAATTGCAGAACTATTTCCAGGGCAAACGAAAAGAGTTTAAGCTTCCTATGGAGCTTTTGGGAACTGAATTTATGAGAAATGTATGGCATAGTCTTTTAACGATACCTTATGGAGAAACCAGATCATACGCTGAAGTCGCTTGTCTGATGGGAAATAAAAATGCGTGTCGGGCAGTGGGGTCAGCCAATCATCGCAATCCTATCCCAATCATTGTTCCCTGTCATCGGGTGATCGGGTCTGATGGCAAACTGGTCGGTTATGGGGGCGGATTAAGAATCAAATCATATTTACTTGAACTGGAAAAGCATTATGCAAGTGCGGATAAGTTTTAGTCAGCAGTATAATTTTGCAAAACATTTACGGGAATAGCCAGCGTACGATTTTCAGTCTGCTCTCCGGTTTTTATTTCTGTACTCGCAAAGACAATACCAACTGCCTCAGCCTGGCCGTTTAATACAGGGCTGCCACTGTTGCCGGGATTTGCAGGAACATTGACATCAAATACCAGCGTTTGATTGTCCTTGGTTAAATGGTATTGTCCTACTTGTCCACGTTGGGCAATTTTTTGCAGTCCCAGCGGATTTCCTATTATCGTTACCTGATCACCGTTATTGGGTCGACCTGTTTTATCAACTGTGATAACAGGCAGGTTGCTGCTGTTTAAATCGATAATAGCCAGATCAATTCCTTCAACCGCAATATATTTGGTGACATAATAAGTTTTGCTATTGCCAAATGTAATTTTAATGTTTTTGGAACCTTCAACAATATGGTGATTGGTAATGATCTTTCCCCGGGAGGATATATTAAAACCAGTTCCCTGATGAACGGAATGAGAAAGAGCACTGCCGCTTTCCGCTTCAATTGAAACCACTGCAGGTTTGGCGGTGGTCACGATTTGATCGCTGCTGAGCCTGGCATTGTCTTTCATAAAATCAAATCGTCCGGCTATAAATATTTGCAGATCAGGCAAAGTTAAAGCCGCAAAAGCTGCAATTAAAAGTACAGTAACAATGATGATCAGAAAATTGTTTTTCTTTGCGGAAGATATATTTCTATGTTCTTTAAATTCCTGCTCGGCCAGTGTCCATTCCCAATCTTGTGGCTCATCATATTTAATTGGTTTTTCTTCTTTGCAATTATGATCCATTGCGATCTACCTGCCTAAAAATATTTATTCCTTAACGACGAAAAAATCTATTATTACATTTAATCATTCAATTATAATTAACAATAACAAATATTTTAGCAATGGAGGATAAATAATGTCTGATTATGAATTTATTAAGTTAAACATGGATGGGCCAATCGCTACCGTTACCTTATGCCGTCCCGATCGAATGAATTCCATGGGAATCGGTCCCTGGAAAGAAATTCATCTCGTTCAGGATGAAATAGAGGCCAATCGCGATATTCGAGTTGTGATCATTAAAGCTGACGGACCTCATTTTTCTGTCGGTATAGACCTCAAAGATTTGGCTGGAGTAAGTTCTGATTATGTTATCGACAATATCAATCAACTACAACGTACATATACCCGCTGGCAGGAAATGAACGCAGTCGTTATTGCGGCCGTACACGGCCTTTGCTTTGGAGCTGCTACTGAAATGATCTGTGCTTGTGATATACGGGTAGCATCTGATGATGCCAAATTTGGAATGCAGGAAGTTCGCTTCGGCTTAAGCCCTGATATGGGGGGATCCCAACGTTTGCCCAGATTGATCGGAGCTGGACAGGCAAAACGAATCATTCTGGCCTGTGAAGAAATTGATGCCAAGGAAGCCCGTGAAATAGGACTTATAGAAATCGTAGTCCCCCGCGAGGAATTACATGCTCGCGCTGAAAAACTGGCCAAAAGAATTGTCAATAATCCTCCCTGGGCCGTTCGTTTTGGCAAAAAAGCCATTAATGCTTCCCTTGACAGCAGCCTGGCCGGTGGTTTGCTGCTGGAACAAATCCAATCCACCTTTTGCTGCGGAACATACGATCAGAAGGAAGCCATTCAGTCCTTTTTTGAAAAAAGAAAACCTGAGTTTCAGGACAAATAAGAACCCCACCCGCTAGCGCAATCACAGATTGCTTGCGGGTCCCGGGAACCTTGTGTTCCACAATAAGAACCCCACCCGCTGACGCAATCACAGATTGCTTGCGGGTCCCGGGAACCTTGTGTTCCACAATAAAAAATAATCGGGGTCTTAATGACCCCGATTAAAGTTATGAGTAGTATGGTTAGGCAACTTTATTTTCATTAAACGACTTACTTGAATCACAATTTATAGACTCTTCAGCCTTATTCATTTTACTTAATTTATCAAGAGCTTCTTTAAGTCCAGGTTGGGATTCAATCCACTTGTCAAGTATCATTTCAAACCAGACATAATCCTGATGATCATTGTTTATACCTGATTTATGTATATGTTTATCGGCAAGTCTTGCATCCAACTGGGATACAATTGCCTTGTCCAAAGGACCTGCAAACCAAACATAATCATCTTTTGTATTGTCATCGACTGATTTCGGTAAACTTTCGAGAGCTTTTTTTAGTTCCGGCTGGGAATCAAGCCACAGATCCATCGGGCATTCAAACCAAACATAATCCTGCTGCAAGTTGTTTTTGATTAATTGATTATTGATTCTATGGTCGATATCTTCAATAATTTCGTCAACACATGCAGCCATCATCGGATCTTTCTCCGTTAATTCATCAACTTTCCCATTAATCATTGAATCCATTCTTTGCTGCACATAATACATGGCTATCGGCTCTACTCCAACACTTGTAGCAATTACGTCATCAACATACTCTTTATGGTTAATATATTCCATAAATAAGCACCTCCAAAATTCATTCAGTTCTGAGGATAGATTTGTTCGCTGCAGCAATTTTTCATTTATCTATAATTTCTTCCATAAACATTCGTAATAAATTTGACTATATCGTGATATTATTCACAAAATCGAATTAAAAAAATAAAATTTTGAATGTTTATGAACGATATTATAATTTAGTATTACATAACGGAATAATACGTATTCGTAACATTAACCTTAGCTAGATTATAACCCGTTCTCGGCAGTTGTCAAGAAAATATCATAAGTTATTGATGTCTAAATGTTCTGATATGATTGTATAATAAAGATAAGAAACCGCTGTAGTAAATGTAAAGGAGGCTTGGAGGATAATGTTTGATAAATTACTTGTTCCCGTAGATGGTTCAGATGTTTCCAATAAGGCGATTGATACTGCCCGTAAGATGATTGAAGAAGGTTCTGCCCGGGAAGTTACCATTCTGCACGTATTACAGCCAAGCGAAGTTATGCCTTTCAATGGTCTGAACATGCCGGTTGATTATCCTCAATTTTATGAAGAACTAAACAGAGCAGCCCGACTGGTCCTGGAAAATGCTGAACATAGAATGAATCTGAAGGAAAAAACCAGGATTCAATTGGAATACGGGTCTCCGGTTGAAATTATTTGCAAAGCAGCAGAACAGGAAAAATATGATTTAATTATTATCGGAAATCGTGGATTGAACAGATTTCAGAGAGTTCTGATGGGGAGTGTAAGCAGTAAGGTAGTAACCCTTGCTCCCTGTCCGGTATTGGTAATAAAGTAATCCAAAGGTGCGGGGATACACCCTTTAGGAAAAACGTAATTGCACATATAAACACAAAGGAAGAGGGTTGAATATTTGCCCTCTTCCTTTTTATGTTGCTAATTATTAAGTTTAGGATATTGAAGCCAATACTTTCTTAAGAAGCTTGTTCACCTTTTCATCCATAAAAGTATCCGCCATTAAATTCCAGTCATATTCTTCAAGTTCTTTTTTGATCAGAGCACCCATTTGCCGCTTTTGCAGGTCTTTTAATTGAATGAAGGGATGCCCCAACGTATCATAGAGAGCGCATATTTTTGCTTTGGCTTTATCGACTAATTCATCGGCTTCAGCCAGTTCGTCAAAGATACCGCGTTCAACGCAAAACATGGGATCGACCAGTTCGCCTTTCATGATGATGTCGCGATAATTTCTGTCGGTATCGAGACCGAAACGCATTATATTTCCCATTGCCGGAGAAAGGCTCATGCCCAGTTTAATTTCTGTCATACCTATTTTTACTTTGGGATTGTTGACAACGATATTATAGTCAGAAGCCATGGCATAGATCATACCAGCAGCGGTCGCTCCCCCATTAATTGCAGATACGATTGGTTTCTTGCAACTGAACAGTTTCAGCAGAACTCCTTCTTCGAATTTAAACCATTTTATTACTTCCTCGCCGCTGGTAAAGGATGTAAAAGTGTTGAGGTCAAAACCTCCGCAAAATGTTCTGCCGACACCGGTAAATACCATACCTTTCAGAGATTCGTCAGCATTGAGTTTGTCTACCGCCTCATCGATACCTTGCAGTGTTTCTACATTGATGGCATTTACTTTTGGGTTGTTAAAGGTAAAGATAATAATTCCATCTTCAATTTTGGTCTCATAAGTCACGATCATTACCTCCATTAATTAAATAAATATTTATTATCTATATTTATTATATAGTTTTAATCGAGAATTTACTAATACTAATTAATAACTGAAAGTGTATGAACTGCCGGTATATTTTACATAGTAGTCATTATCATCGTCATCATAGAGAAAGCCGGTTATATTTGCATCTTCAAAATCAGTACCATCTGTCTTCGATGTAATGCATGTCTTGACTTTATTCAGGAAATTACGTACATAGGTTTTATCAACTTCAGAAAGATCATCATAATCGTAAGCATCGTCGAAATCAATGAAAATCTCATATTTAAGATCGTCTTCATCGCCACTGATATTGAATTCAAAAGCAATTTTGCTATCACCAAAATAGACATCTCCGCCGTTTTCAAAATAATCATCGAGATATTCAGTAATATCACTTAACATATTATTCTCATTCCAACTGAAACTATAAGTACTTCCGCTGTATTTGACATAATAACCGGAATTATCTTGATCACTCAATTTTCCAGTTACATTGGCTTTCTCATAATTAGTTCCATAAGTTTCGGATGCTATTTGAGACTTTACAATATTAAGAAGACTTTTGATTTTAGACTGACTGATCTTGGTTAAACGATCGTATTTATCAGCATCTTCACAATCAAGAGTGATATCATAATACAAATCAACCGTATTGCCGCTTAAATTTATATTGAAAACGATGTTGTCATCATCAAAATAATCGTCGCCGGCATTGGCAAAGAACTTGTTTAAATTTGTCTGCATATCACTCAAGGTTTTGCTGGTATTCGTGCCGGAATTTACAGGAGTCGTTACAGTAGTGCTGCTGGTTTTCTTATATTTATTCAGAGCATCATCAATCGTTCTAACTGTAGTATCGGCATTGCCCAGTGCAGTTTCCAATCCT
>JAGFXV010000342.1 GCA_017861475.1 Bacillota bacterium
TCCGGCCACCTGCTCTATGGAAGCGAAAATATCCAATACGATCGGACTTATTTGAAAAAGCTCCGCCAGCGGGTGGGCCTGGTTTTTCAAAATCCTGACATTCAACTTTTCTCGGCCAGTGTACAACAGGATATTTCTTTTGGTTTGCTTAATATGGGTTACTCCCAGGAGCAAACTCGTCTGAAAGTCGATGCAGTGGGCCGCAAATTGGGGATCCAAGATTTATTTAAGAAACCGACCCATTTTCTGAGTACCGGACAAAAGAAACTAATTGCTTTGGCCGGGGTTCTGGTGATGGAACCGGAATTGATTATTTGCGATGAGCCCACCGCCGGACTGGATCAGTCCAATGCCCGGATATTGATAGAGCTAATGGATAGCCTGCATCAGAATGGCACCAGCCTTGTCATTTCCACCCATGATGTCAACCTGGCCTACTCTTGGGCATCTCATATAATCCTGCTTAACCAGGGTCAAGTTCTAGCCCAGGGCAAGCCAGCTCAAGTTTTAGCAGATTCAAACTTCTTGACCACCAGCAGTTTGGAAAAACCGTGGATCTTGGAAAGCTGGGAATCTTTGCAGAAATCTGGCAGGATTGCTTGTGATCAACCGCCTCCCACGACGAAAGAAGAATATTTTTCAGCTTTATCTGGCCAGACCGATTCAATTTGTCTGAATAAAAAGGTGGTAACACTTTTTTGATTCAGGCAAAGAACTTGCTTGACATAATGCGAGCCAAGATCAATATATTCACCTTATATATTGGTGTTTTGGCATCATATATTTTGAGGTGAATAATAATGAAACCAATAAAAATAATGAAATACAGAAAGGTCTTACTTGTCTGCGGCATCCTTTCCTCGCTCCTTTATGTCGGCACTGACATACTCGCAGCTATGAAGTGGGAAGCCTATAGCTATACCTCTCAAGGCATCAGTGAGCTGATGGCTATTGGAGCACCGACCAGACCACTCCTCGTTGCGCTTTTTACAATTTATGATGTACTTATAGTCGCATTCGCATTTGGTATTCTGGTGACAGATAGTCCAAAGCGCTCCCTGCGTTTTACCGGAATTGTGCTGATCGTATATGGAATCTTGGGGCAGGTGGGCTTGGTATTCTTCCCCATGCATGTACGTGGATCCGTGGGGACAATAACCGACCCTATGCACGCTGCTCTCACGGCTGTAATTGTACTTTTAATTCTGTTGTCAGTCGGATTCGGGGCGAATGTAAACGGGAAGTGGTTCCGGTTCTATTCGATATGTACTATCCTGATACTATTCCTGTTTGGAGCATGGGCAAGTATGGACGGTCCCCGGATTGCGGCCAATCTGCCTACACCATGGATGGGGGTCAAAGAACGCATAAACGTCTATGGTTACATGCTATGGGTGATGGTACTGGCAATTTTAGCCTTGCGAATGGAAGCAGGTAAAACTACCTAATGAGGGGTACCCTATTAATTGGGATTAGCAGATGGTTTAACTGTTTTTACCGGAGGGCTGTTCACTATTACATGGTTGACCATGGCGTCCAGTATATCAGCCGAACTGGCGCCATGGCCTGACTCAAGCCAGATCAGCTCCTTGAAGGGGGCTTGCAAAACATTGAAATAGCGTTCCACTAGTGAAGTCATGGCATTCACATCCTTGCGCCCCACCCAGAAAATACACCGGTGACTCCCAGTTGGGTGGCCTGGAGATTTATGCTCCGCTCAGTGGCGATAAGTAGAGCTGGATTTATATTGCCCCTGCTCCGTTCGCAAGAGGACAATGGCCAGCACCATCACCCATAACATGAAAGAATATACAAAAATACGTTCCTTAATTCCCATCCAGGGAGTAGGCAGATTAGCAGCTATCCTGGCCCCATCCGCGCCTGTCCAGATCCCCAGGAGAACAATTATCAAAATTGTCATAATTGAGTATTGTTTGAACCGCTGGCCCTTAATTTGAGCCCCGAATCCTACAGTCAACAGCATCAAGAGCACGGTTAAAGCCCCGAAGATTACGTGGATTGTATCGCTTACGGTCTTTTCTGCACCGCGTAAGTTCATTGAGAAGAACGGCCCGGCCACAAGTGCCAGGAGTTGTACAAGCGCAGATACAATCAGCAGGATTGAGGTGATACGTTGCGCAGCTGTTGAACTGTCCACTAACCAGATCCCCAATCCAAATGCGATTACCAGCACTTGACAAAAAGCAATGACCCCAAAAAGGAATGACCTGGTCGGAGCCCCAATAGCGGTTAACTCGCTGATAGCCTGATTGGTGTAGCTGTAGCCGTCGTAAAATATGGCAGCGAGTATGTCACCACCCACCCAGAGCAAAGAAGAAAAGATACCGCAGACGAGCAAAATTCTCCTGCATTGCATATCACAATTCACCTCCCAAAGTGGAGCCCCTGCTTTTCTGGTTAAACCTGCCCTAGGGCTGTATTTCCCAAGAATTCATAGATACGTTTGGCCATCGATAATCCAATTAACCATGTTTAACCCGCTGCCGTCCTAAAAAATCGAAAAAATATCCCAGTGCCTTTTTTATTGGTCCTAGGTTCGCAGCATAAAAATAATCAGACTCAAACCAGCCATTATCTTTAAAATAGTGATAATCGCGGTACTTCTCATCCAAAGACATAATGTGAGTTCGAGCTATCCTAAACATCATCAGTCTAAATAATGAAGGCGATGGATATGAGGGACGCATCAGTTCCTTATGAAATCTAGCCGCTGCTTGGTTGATTTCTTCGATTAAGACCCGTTGCTGATTTTCGGTCATCGGGTCCAAGGTCGTTAACCAACACCCTTTCGCCACACTAAAGCCGAATGTCTGCCCGACATCCTCCAGGTATTTCTGAACATCCTTGCCACCCAGGAAACCCTGCGTGGCAATTGCCGTACAGGTCTTGCCAAAAAATCTGGGGCGGTGGTAAATAAAGGATAGACGGTCCAGAAAGTTCTTCATTCTTGCTGATACATGAAATGCATAGGTTGGGCTAGCAAAAATGACACCATCGGAATGCGCCATCTTTTCCAACAATATGTCCCGATCGTCTTGCAAAGGACATAGTTCTTCTCCATAATTAATACAGGTGATGCATCCCCGACAAAATTCAAGTTTGTAATCATTCAGGAAAACATATTCGAAGTCAATTTCTCCAT
>JAGFXV010000343.1 GCA_017861475.1 Bacillota bacterium
TTGGCTCGCCGGTTATTCCCTTGTTCCCGGAAGCATTTGCATTACATGTAGCTGATAATTTTGATGCCAAAATGTTTATCTTCAATTATAAAATGCAGGAAAACAGCAACGAAGAAGAATATTTTACCAATTATGATAGCTTTTTTGCCCAGCAGTTCTTTACTTATCGCTATTCTGCCCAAGAGGAGCCTGAGAAACCATAATTGGCCATCATTCAGAAGATTGGCTGACGGGTTAAATAATTTATTTGTTTTTTCTCATGTTTATTGATATAATGTTTCTCGCAGTCTGTTGTACAGGACTACATTGGGTTTAACACATATATAGATATATAATGTGCCAAAGTGAGGTGATAACATTGAAAGAAAAAATACATCCCAAATACAATATCACTACAGCTAAATGCGCTTGTGGTAATGAGATCGAAATCGGGTCTACCAAAGAAAACATAAAAGTGGAGATTTGTTCAAAATGCCATCCCTTTTACACAGGTGATACCCGCAGAATTGTTGATACCACCGGCAGGGTTGAAAGATTTAAGAAAAAGTACGGGTTAGCTTAGTAAATAGCAGGGCATTGTTCCTGCTTTTTTCTTTATTGTGAAACAACAAGGTTCCCGGGACCCGCAAGCAATCTTTGATTGCGACAGCGGGTGGGGTTCTTATTGTAACGTTTGTGGCATTGCGGGAAGCGGCAATACAGCTTATTCCTGGTAAAGCAAGGGGATAATATGAATAAAAAATTTCAATATGGCGGTATGGCTGCAATCGAAGGCGTAATGATGCGGGGACCGCAGGATACTTCTTTGGCGGTCCGCAGACCTGACGGCACGATCGAACTGGAAGTTGAGAGCAACAGTGACATTGCCAAACGGTATCCCTTTTTAAAATGGCCTTTTATAAGAGGCTCATATGTCCTGATCGAATCCATGGCAGTGGGGATCAGGATGCTGAATAAATCTGCCAACATGTCCATGGCGGAAGAAGAGGAAGAATTGACTGCCGGGGAAATATTTTTCACCGGCATGCTGGCTTTTGTCCTGGCGATCGTTCTTTTCGTGGCTTTGCCTACCGGGATCGTTCATTTTACCAAGCAATTCCTGGGCGGAGTCCTGGCGCAAAATATTATTGAGGGGATTATCAGGATCATATTTTTCCTGGTCTATGTCTATGCGATTTCCAAAATGGATGAAATTGATCGGGTCTTTATGTATCACGGGGCGGAACACAAATCGATCCATACCCTGGAAGCGGGCCAGGAACTTACGGTTGAAAATGCACGTCAACACTCGACGCTTCATCCCCGCTGCGGAACCAGTTTTTTGCTCATTGTTATGGTGATATCCATTCTTATATTTGCATTATTGGGCGAAGGCAGTCTTTTTTACCGCGTATGGTCCAGGATTGCAGTTTTTCCGATCGTAGCCGGCTTGGGTTATGAATTTATCAAACTGTCCGCGGTATGTTATGAGAAGAATTGGGCCGGTTGGCTGATAGCCCCCGGTTTATGGCTGCAGAAGCTGACGACCCGTGAACCGGATGACCAGCAGCTGGAAGTGGCACTGACGGCTCTCAAGGCTGTGCTGCAGAAGCAAGCCGTCCCGGAACAGACGGTTAATGACCCCGATGGAATACAGTCTGCTTGAAAATAATCTTAAGAGAAGTTCTGGGAGGATATTAAATGCTGGAGAAACTTGCAAGTCTGGAATTAAAATATAATGAGCTGACCGACAACCTGAGCAATCCGGAAGTCATTGCCGATCAGAGCAAATTCCAGAAGTATGCCAAAGCTCATGCTGAGCTTACCGATGTAGTAACCAGTTATCAGGAATACAAAAAAGCTTGTCAGGAGCTGGAAGAAAGTCAATTGATGCTGAAAGAAGAAAATGATCCGGAATTTAAAGAAATGCTGACGGCCGAAATCCAAACGTTGCAGGAAAAAATTGCAGCTGAAGAAGCGCAGTTAAAGATATTGCTTCTGCCCCGCGACCCCAACGATGAAAAAAGCGTTATTATGGAGATCAGAGCCGGAACGGGCGGTGAAGAAGCGGCGTTGTTTGCGGGAGATCTTTTCCGTATGTACTCCCGTTATGCCGAAGAGCAGGGCTGGAGAATCGAAATCATGGATTCCCATTATACAGAACTGGGGGGCATCAAAGAACTCATTTATGTGGTTGATGGAGTCGGTGCCTTCAGCAAGTTGAAATTCGAATCAGGTGTCCATCGGGTTCAACGGATTCCCAGTACTGAATCAGGGGGAAGAATCCATACTTCCGCAGCTACGGTGGCAGTATTGCCGGAAGCTGAGGAAGTTGACGTTGATATTAATGATAATGAATTGAAAATTGATGTCTATTGTGCCAGCGGCCCTGGCGGACAGTGCGTCAACACGACCCAATCGGCGGTGCGCATTACCCATCTGCCGTCCGGTCTGGTGGTGACCTGCCAGGATGAGAAATCACAGCACAAAAACAAGGCGCAGGCCATGCGGGTGTTGCGGGCGCGTTTGCAGGAAATGATCGAGGCTGAAAAAAATGAGGAAATGGCCGGAGCCAGAAAAAGCCAGGTTGGTTCCGGAGACAGGAGCGAAAGGATTCGTACCTACAATTATCCCCAGGGCCGGGTAAGCGATCACAGGATCAATCTTACTTTGCACAAATTGGACCAGATCATGAACGGCCAGTTGAATGAAATTATCGATGCATTGATGGCCAATGATCAGGCAGAACGTTTAAAAAAGGTGGACTAAGTGCAGACAGTCTGGAGAATAAAAGATTTACTGGAGTGGACGACCCGGTATTTTTTAGACAAGGGTATCAGTGAATCTCGCCTGGAGGCTGAGATCCTGCTGGCCCATGTACTAAAAAAGGATCGGGTTTATTTGTATGCCAATTATGAAGCTCCGGTCAACACTGATGAACGAGCAATTTACAAAGAATACATAAAAAGACGCGCCAAATCGGAACCTATCGCTTATATAACCGGACACAAGGAGTTTATGTCGCTGGATTTCGAGGTTAGTCCGCAGGTACTGATACCACGTCCCGATACGGAGTTGCTGGTGGAAACCGCCATCAAGTTATCATGTGACCTTAATGCCATACGCATCGTTGATGTAGGCACCGGTTCCGGAGCAATTGCAGTCAGTCTGGCATATTAC
>JAGFXV010000344.1 GCA_017861475.1 Bacillota bacterium
GTAAAGATGATTTAAAAAGACACTCTAATCAAACTGTAAGGGAATCCCAATGAATAAAACATTACGCATATTAATATTGGAAGATATGGCTGCCGACGCAGAGTTGATGGAGGATGAATTGAATCAAGCGGGGCTCGACTTTGTTTCGAAAAGAGTTGCAACCAAAGCAGACTTCGTAAAACAAATGGATGAATATATGCCTGATTTAATTCTTTCGGATTACTCTCTGCCTGGGTTCAGCGGTAAATCGGCCTTAAATATTGTTCTGAACCAATACCCCGACATTCCTTTTATATTTGTATCAGGCGCTCTAGGGGAAGAGCTGGCGGTCGAATTGATGAAAAAAGGAGCAACGGATTATGTTTTAAAAGATAATCTATTGAGGCTTGCACCTTCCGTGAATCGGGCGCTCAATGAGCTAAATTTACGCAGTGAACGTAAGAAAGCCGAGGAAGATCTAAAGCGCAGCGAAAGTGAACTGCAAATGAAGTCCAAAATATTGGAAGAAGCAAATATTGCCCTGAAAGTATTATTGAAACATAGAGAAGAAGACAAGATCAACTTGGAAGAAAACATTTTATCCAATGTCAAAACCCTGATATTTCCGTCCATTGAAAAATTGAAAAATTTAAAATTGACTGAGACGCAATTAACACATGTCAATATTATCGAGAGTCATCTTAAGGAAGTGATATCACCTTTTTTGAATAATCTCAGCACCAAACATTATGATTTTACGCCCAGAGAGCTGGAAATTGCCGCTCTTGTCAAAGAAGGCAGGACCACGAAAGAGATGACGGAATATTTAAACATTTCTGCGATGGCTGTTGATTTTCACAGAAAAAACATTCGTCTGAAACTCGGTATAAAAAATATGAAAACAAATCTTCGTTCCATGCTGCTTTCGATGTCATCATAATTCATTAAGCAGATATGAAGGTTTATTTTTAATGTATTGATTGATGTATAGTTTGATGGCGGTCGGGGCATACGACATGCGAAAAATCAACATTTGTTTTATTTATGATGTAAGATTCAACAAGAGATTCGGGGTATGATTTTATTTACAATAAACGCAAACAGGCAAAAGACCGCTAAACGTTTTTATACGGGACATGGATGCACGAAGGTGAACTTGCGTCATTTTCTTTCTTTAATATCTTTTTGCAATTCGGCTGTTCTCCGGATGACCTGCATCTTCGGTTCATCATGTGTCCTGCGAAATGCCGTCTCTGTTACTTGCGCGGATTATCCAGACTGCTTCCAGGGTTCGATGCACGGCAGGGACAAGCATCTGGAGCCTATTTTTCATGACGCAATCATTGATGCCGCTGATAGAGATATCCATGGACAGTTCTTCTCCAATTGTGCCCGTGACCAGAATAAAAGGAATATCAGGATACCGCAACCTGGCATCATTTAAAGCTTTCACCCCATCATATTGGGGAAGATTATAATCGGAAAGGATAATATCCGGAGAATAATTATCCAACGCCGCCAGATAATCCTTTTTGTTGGAAACGATGCAGGAGGAAAAATGAAGACCCGCATTTTCAAGTTCATCAACTATCAAGGCTGCGTCACATGCCGTATCTTCCAACAGGAGAATTTTGAGATTATTCATCATAAAATACCTCATACAAAAAAGATATGGTATTATCGGGATGTTTAATCAAATCATTTTATAATTAGTATAATAAGACGGGGGGGAAAAATAAAATAGTAAAAGATATCTCGTGGTTCAGTAGGTAAAAACTGCCATTCCCGGCGGAGTGAGAGCAATAAAGCATCACCATGCTGCTGATCAGGCGAGATGATTTTGGACAAAAAGTGTTATGCTCAACTTCCTGAGGTTAAAATAATTGCGATATAAGTTTTATGTGTCAAATTACTTTCAATGAAAAAGTATTATCGGATAAACAGGAGATGACCGAATCAATACGAATTCTCATTCTTGAAGATAATCCTACTGATGCCGAACTGGCTCAATTTGAATTGCAGGAGGCGGGGTTTTCTTTTACCGCAAAAGTAGTAACAAATAGAATTGATTATATTCGTGAACTTAAGGAATTTCCCCCTGATCTTATCCTTTCCGATTACGATCTTCCCCTGTACAATGGCGCCCTGGCACTTACCGACGCAGGAAAAATCAACCCGAATACCCCTTTCATTCTGGTGACCGGTGCCGTTGGTGAAGACCGGGCTATCGAAATCCTCACACAGGGGGCCAAGGATTACGTCCTGAAAGCCCGCCTTCAGCAGAGGCTTGCACCGGCCGTTAGAAGAGCCATTGCGGAAGCAGAAGAAATGAAAGCACGCAAGCGGGCGGAAGAAGAACTTTATAACGCGCATAGAGATCTTGAAAAACAGGTTGTTCAGAGAACGGCTGAACTGCAAAAGCAAATAGAACACAGCCGCCGGATAGAAACAGACTTACTTAAGTACAATGAACGTCTTGAACTTCTCTCTTACACAGCCAGCCGATTGCTGGCAAGTGACAAACCCCAGCAAATTGTGGAGGAGTTGTGCCTCCGTGTGATGCAATTTCTGGACTGTCAGGCGTTCTTCAATTTTCTGGTCGATGAAACGGCCGGATGTCTGCACTTGAACGCCTGTGCGGGGATTCCACCCGAAACGGCACGCAGCATCGAAAGGCTGGATTATGGCGTAGCCGTTTGCGGTTGCGTGGCGCGAGACGGCACCCGGATCATCGCCGAGAACATTCCAACGACACCTGATGTGCGCACGGAGCTGGTAAAATCATTCGGCATTAAAGCGTATGCGTGCCATCCACTGATGGAACAGAAACATGTGATCGGAACCTTGTCATTCGGGACGCGTAACCGAACGACCTTCAGTGCGGACGATCTGGCGATGATGAAAGCCGTTGCCGATCAGGTCGCCATCGCAATATCCCGTGTCCGGATGGAGGATGCTCTGAGGGAGAGCGAATCCCGTGAAAGAAGGCGGGCCACAGAGATGGAGACCCTGATGGATATGGCGCCTGCCGCCGTATGGATTGCGCACGATCCGCAATGTTTGCGAATTACCGGCAACCGATACGCCAACGAAATCATGAAGGTTACACCCGACTCCAATGTCTCGGCCAGCGCTTCTCCCGGCGATAAAACAGTTTCCTATAAAGTATTCCGTAACGG
>JAGFXV010000345.1 GCA_017861475.1 Bacillota bacterium
ACTGCAACAATAGGATAACCTTCTTTTGCCAGTGCTTCAGCCATATGCAAGCCAATTCCTGAAGAAGCACCGGTTATCAAAGCATATCCGTGGTTGTTATCCATTTATTTCAGCATTTCCCTGATCTTCGGATCGGGATTTTTATCATTTTGAATACAGGTAGCCATCTGGCTGTACATCACTGCAATACAATAGTTGCAGATATCGCACTCTGAACGTGATAATTCTTTGTTTTTTAGTTTGTTAATAAAATCTGGATCTTTAATAAGTGCCCTGGCAAATGCCACCATTTCAAAACCTTTGTTCAGCACTTCATCTGTTTTTTCACGTGATATTAATCCACCTACATAAACGAGAGGAAGTTTAAGCTGATGTCTGAACTTCAATGCGTCTTCCAGGAAATAACCTTCGGTATAAGGTACCTCTCTGACCAGGTAGTTGCCAAGCAATCTGACAAAAAACTGCATCAGTTTATTTTCAATATAATATGCAAATATTTTTATTGGCATTGCTCCGCGCATGACATACATTGGTGCTTTACTGACAAAACCACCGCTCAGGATTAATGCATCAGCACCTGATTTTTCAAGCATTTTTGCCACTTCAATGCATTCATCCAGATCCATGCCGTTTTTAAAGCCATCGCGCATATTCGTCTTTACCAGAACAGCCAGGTCATTGCCTGCTGCTTTTTTTACCTCTTCCATGACCATTGTCATAAATCTTGCCCTGTTTTCAAGTGATCCACCAAACGAATCTTTCCTTCTGTTGGTATAAGGTGACAGAAACTGACTGATGAGGTAACCATGGCCGGCATGAACTTCTACAGCATCAAATCCTGATTCGCGGGATAACCGGACTGCCTTACCAAAAGATTTTACCACATTCCGGATATCTGTCTCATTCATCCTACGGGGGAAAGCGGGGCCATAAAGATTAATCCGTGCTGATGGTGCCATAGGCCGGGCTCCCGTTACTGACGAACTTGCCATATTTCCGCAATGGCCAATCTGGACAGAGCAGGCGGCGCCCTCTTTATGAACGGCATCGGTCAGCTTTCTGAGGTCCGGAACTGCTTTACTATCAAGCAAGAGCTGGTGAGAAAAGGAGAGTCCCGATCGTTCAGCAGTAGCATATGCTACAGTAGTCATACCTATACCTCCGGCAGCAACTGCAATATGATAGTTAATCAGATCTGCTGAGACTTTATTTCCCGGACACATTCCCTCGAATGCTGCAGCACGTATCGTCCTGTTACGGAGAGTTATGGGACCAAGTTTAAATGGGGTAAAGAGTTTACTTTCTGTTGAATTCAAATAAGGATACTGTTTCTTAATGTTAATTCAGACTCTGCAAATTCGTTATTGCTTCCGGGACATATTTATGTACTGCTGCAACAATACTGCAGGTTTGCATCTCCTGGCAATCTCCGCATGTATTGAATCCCTTTGCCTTCACACAATTTCTTATTTCACACTCATCACAATGACTGAACTTCACACCTTCTTCCCTGCAGCCTGTGCAGTTTATCATTTCATATGAAAGACCGGGAACATTATAAGCAACCCGCCATTTATCAGCAACAGCCTTCCTCAGTTCATCATCATTTTTAACAGTAGCTATTCTTGCATCACACGAAGCACAGTTTAGACCGCAACAAGAAATGAGTTTTTCCATTTTAATGAGTTTTAGTAAATTATTAAATGATAACCAGTTGAAATGTTGTCATAAAATTAGAAAAATAATCAAATCCGGATTATTCGCCTTTAGTTTATCTTTGCTGCTCTATGTTAATCGCATAACCAATTTTGGTTATTTTATGAAAATCAGATTACAAAATTATCTGATGTTATTGCTTATAGTAGCATATGTTTTTTCAGGATGCTCAAAGGAGGATCATGATATTATTGATCCCGAAAAAGAAGTATTTAACTTCATGGTTACCGATGCACAACGGCTATATATCAATGCAAGCCGCGGTGAACAATATGAGATCACTGATCCAATCCCTGAATTACATTTTGCCGGTAGCATTTACAAAATCGATCGTTTCGAAATCAGGGGCGATGGCTCTCTTAATTTCACCCGCAAGGGATTTGGAGTGAACTTGGACCACAAGATTACAATATATGATCCAGAGGAACGGACAGAAAGACAATATGAGGAATTCAAGCTGCTGGCAATGGTTTTCGATTTTACCTATATCGAAAACAGTTTAGCGGTGGGATTGCTCAGGGAGGTTGACCTGTGGCCGGTTTGCAGCTTTTTCACGGAGGTAAGGTTAAATGATCGTACCCAGGGCTTGTACCACTTTATTGAAGATCCATTTGAATATTTTATTGAACGTGAAAATGCTTCATCCGTAATACGCCGCGGGTACGATCATGTGATAAAAGCATTTTCAGCCAACCCGGGCAGCAGATATGGTCAGGAGACATATGTTGCCTTTTTTAAAAGAATTTATTCAGCTCTTCCGCTCTATTCCGGCCGCCAGATGTACGATACCTTGTCCGCCTGCCTGGATCTGGAGCAGTACTTTACCAAATTGAGCATCGATCTGCTGATCAGAAACGGGGATTACACCGATGAGATTATTTTTTATACAAAAATCAAAGACGGCAAAGAAATATTTGGTGTATTTCCATGGGACCTTGATGATATTTTTTCTGCCCAGCCTCATGAAATAGGAAATCCATGGGCAACAGGTACAGTTTTTGGCTCCAGGGAATATTCCGATATGAACGATATAGTATCTGATGTGGGAATGAAACTGCTGTATTCAATTGAAGATGATCTGGACTATAAAATTGCCAGGGACGGTTTTCTTTATCAGCAGTATCTTAAAACACTGCGTACTGTTATTGAAAAAATTGATCCGGCTACCATTGACAGGATATTTGATTATACTTTCGATCATATTGACCCGTTCTATTCCAATGATTCAATAGTTGCTCAATCGCGTTATGATGCTGATGAGACCAGTTATGACCTCTTTATAACAAATCTTGCCGGGAAAAGGCAGATGCTGAAGGAGAGGAGAAACTGGATACTTCAGGAGCTCGATAAGCAGCAAAACAAATAGAAATGAAACTTAAATTTCTGATTGCCTGCCTGGTATTATCACTTTTTGTTCCCGGCTGCAAAAAAAATGAAAATGG
>JAGFXV010000040.1 GCA_017861475.1 Bacillota bacterium
CATTGCTGAGATAGGTAATAGAGAGCCATGAAACCGGCAGGAAAAAAGCTGTGAAATAATCGATATACAAAGCCGTACGCGGACCGGGGTTTGAAAGTACGCTGCTTATTAAAAAGCTTCCGCTTATTAATGTTCGTCCGATCATCATCAGGCACATTAAAACGAAAATGATAAAAAACAGGTCTTTTCTTAAGAAATAATAAAATACATTATAGAAGACGATGACAAGTAAAAATGCGATCACAAAAATGTCGTACCCGCAAATGACAGAATTTATCCTCTCGATCTGCCCAACATTGCCAAGATAGAAGGCTGAGTAGCCTACGCTGAAGGGGTAGTCGGAGTGAGACAGCTGTATTGCGATATTAAAACTTTCATGAGCGGGGATAAATTCAAACGTTTCAACTTCATACCGCGATACTGAGCCATCCTCTGCTGCTTCATTTTTATCGCGCGGTTCTGCGAGCTTGCCGTCTATGTAGATCCGGTAGGTTAATAAATAAGGCGGGATTCTGAGTGCTAGCGTTTGATCAGGTTTTGCTCCGGTAACATGGATAAGATATGTTCCCTTTTCCATACCAGGAACGTGTTTTTTTCTTATCTCGTAGTAATTCCGTGATGGAGGGAAGTTCACCAGATTGTCCTGCTCCGGGGACTTGGACGTTTGCTGGAGCATCAGTTCATCTTGGGAAAATTCAGCCTTTCCTACCAGTGCAATGGCATGCTGTCCGTCCCATTCGGAAAGGTCAAGCGTGCCATTTTTCAAACTGGTTGAATTTGCACTAACCAAAAAGAAAACAGCGCCTGCCAGAAAAACGATTCCCGCAAACATAATTAAAGTCATTACATTTCGTTTGCCGAGCATCCAAGAACCCCCAATTTATTTGGTATACCAGTAGTAACTGTTTCGCCTAACTGCCCCTCAACTATTGCTGCGGAATTTTTGTGTTATTTCCTCACTGGGATAACATCCAATCTCCCTGGTTACCATTTCATTGTAGCTTTTATAGAGACGCGCCGCTTTCACGTGTTCTCCGGTTTGCTTATAGAGTTCAAGCAACTGTAAATTAATGTTTTCTTCACACGGTTCTTCTTGCAGCCCTTTAAGCAGATATTCTTCAGCAGCTGTATAATCTTGCATCTTAGTCAGCAATCCGGCCGTTTGGGAAACGGCCAGAAGATACATTCTTGAAAGGGTTGCTCTTTCCGGTTCCGCCCATATCCATCCGTTACCAGCAAAATACTCTCCCGTATATTGGGCAGAGCACTCAATATAATTGTTTATCTCCGTTTCACTTTGGAGCTGCTCGTAATGTTTCTTAAAAATATCCACGTCAAGATCGGCGTTCCCTACTGTTAGGGAATACCTGTTTTGGATTGCGATCTCCTCATCTGTTACGCCATATTCTTTCAGTGCCTTTCGGATATGGTAAATGTTGTTGCGCAACAGATGCGCTCCGTTTCTTTGATCCAAGTTTGGCCAGATCGTATCAATAATAACTTCGCTGCTTATTGTCGTCTCTCTATTCTGGACAAGAAAAGCGATAACCTCTTGGGCTTTTCTCGATCGCCATTTTATCGGCTTCTCGCCTTCCCAGTTTATTGAAAAACCGCCCAGGCATTTAATTTTTAGTCTCCGTTTTCCTGTGGAAGGATTTAAAAAAATGCTGCTTTTAAGTCGGTTTATCGTTATATCCAGCCGCTCTTTGGAAATTGGTTTTAGAAGGTAATCAAACGCGGGTATTTCATACGACTGAACAGCATACTCGCTGTAAGCGGTCACAAAAACAATCATTGTATCAGGCGATTTTTCCATTATCCTGGAAGCGGCCTCAATACCTTTAAGTTCCGGCATATCGATGTCCAAAAAAACCGTCTGCGGCTTTAAAGTTGCAACGGCCTCGATTCCCTCAATCGGATCACAGTATTTTCCTACAACGGTGATTTCTTCGGTGAGGTACAGATAATGTTCCAGAACCAACAAAGCCGGCATCTCGTCATCAATCAGTACCGCCGTTATCACACTGACCGCCTCCTTTAAGACCGAAATTCCAATATCCCGTATCGACAAAATACTCCTTGAACATTAAACAAAATATATTGAATCTTGTCAAAAATTAATCATTTGGTGACGTTTTGGTGACACACGTTTGTGATAATTATGGTATTTAAGATGCCTGGTTGAAAAAACATAAAAATCAGTGAAAGGATGAATTGCAATGAGAAAAAATACCAGCGCTCTTCTTTGCTTATATTACAACACTTGTCAAACATGAACAATATTTGCCCGATACCTGATGAGGGCGGTTCTGCTCTCGGATTAAAATCAAGAAGGGGGAAAAAACGCAATATGAAAAGAATCCTAAAAAAGGGAATGAGTCTGACTCTGACCTTGGCACTGGTGCTGAGCATGTTTTGCGGGATGACCATTACCGCAAGCGCCGCCGGCATTAGCACGACCGGTCTGGTTGCAAATATTTACGCCGATAATCAAATAAGCGGCGGCGTGACACCTACAACGAATACCTATCAGCAATATACGTATACCTTTACTGCAACAAACACATCAACGCCGGTTTCTATTCTCTTCCGTCATGACCCTGATTATTTTTACTTTGATGACTTCAGTGTCACAAAGACAGACGATAGCACCGAGCTCATCACAAACGGAAGTTTTGAAGATACATACACTGCTTCGGGGGAAGAATATCCTTCGGACTGGAACCTGATTGGAACGCAGGGGCTTCACGCTGCGGGGTGTATTGATGACAACGCCCATTCAGAAGATTGCTGCTGGGGTGATGGCGCAGTAGGCGGATTTGATGGCTTACAGCAGACAATTACAACAGAAGTAGGAACAACCTACACGATTTCTTTTTATTTAGCAGCGGGCGAATGGTGTAATACCCAAGCCGCTTCTACGGATCCTGAAACAGAAGAAGACTATGATGAAGTCAGCCAGATACTGATTTATGTCGATTCTCTGCCTGACGGCTTCACGGTTACGGATCCTGAAACCGCCAACAGTGTTGCCAAGAATACGACGACCAATGCGACATACACCGACGTTTCGACGGCGTTGAACGCAGCGGCAGACGGCCAAACTGTGCAGATGCTGAAAGATGTTGCTACAACAAGTTGCATTACATACAACAGAAACGGGATTGGCGTGACACTCGATCTTAACGGATATACGATCACATGTACATCTGATATAAGTGATGAAGCCGATACAAATCCGACAAATGGGGCTGTTTACGTTCAGGACGGAACGCTGACCATAGGGGATACGTCAGCAAATGCTAACGGTTATATCAAATTAGTAAATGAAAATATCCGGGGCAGTGGACTTAATATAGGTGAAAAGGGTACAGTGAATCTTCTATCTGGCGGTATTCTTGGCTACGGACAGGCTGTTTATGCCTTCGAAGCAGGTGCTCACTTCAATATGAGCGGCGGTGTTGTCTATGGCTGCTATGATTCCAACTATTGTGAAGCGCTTGCGGCAATATCCGGGGCCAATATTTCAATATCCGGCGGATATATGGGAACCTACAATTCCAGCGCAGCAATGATTTGGAGCGATGCAGCACTGGATACGAATTATTGGAGCATTACGGGCGGATATTACACATCCAAATACTATAATGATGGCACCAGCAAACAAATTGCGGATTTCGTTACGGGTGGCAAAACGATTGTTGATCTTGATCCCAAACTTACGAACGCGATTTCTGGAGACCTCCAGTATAACTATCAGCTTACGGTCCCCATAACAATTACTTTTGATGCGACGACGAACGGCGCTGTTTGCACCACTGCCAGTGCTAATACCGCTTCCAGCGGCAAGCTGAGCACTCTGCCGGTGGCAACGAAGGATGGCGAAATATTTGCTGGCTGGTATACAGAGGCGTCGGGCGGCACGAAAATCACGACCAATTATGTTTTTGGTGCTTCCGCAACCGTCTACGCACGGTTTATGAACTACTGGACAGATAACGGTAATTACAATACTGATTGGTACACTGCGGATACAACCAAGACCAATTATACCATTTCTACGAATGCTGAACTGGCAGGTCTTGCCTATCTCGTCAACAGCGGCACAGAAGATTTTTCGGGAAAAACGATCACGCTTTCAGCCAACGGTAATTTTGACCTTGGCGACCACCTTTGGGTTCCAATCGGCATCGAAATCAACCACCCATTCAGCGGCGTTTTTGACGGCAACGGCAAAGCAGTTTCAGGATTGATCGTTTACAGTACGGATAAAGAGTTTGTCGGCTTGTTCGGCTATACGGACGGAGCGACAATTAAGAACACCAGTGTAGCCGGCTCAATCACCTCATCACTCAGCGCAGGCAGCGGCCTGTGGGTGGGAGGACTTGTGGGAGCTGCGGCAGACACGAGCATTACAGGTTGCTCGTCGTCCGTAAATATCTCCGCGATTCAAAACGCATATCCCTACGGAAATTGCACCGGCGGACTTGTTGGTCAATTGTTGATTAACAATTCATCTGCAAGCATCACCGACTGCTTCGCAACCGGCAACGTCGAGTCCACAAGCTCGATTTATCATGGATCTGTTTATAATTACTGCGGCGGACTTGTCGGCTTTGTAACCGGTGTTCCCGGTGCTAATTCCAAACAAGCCTATGTTACCTCTTGCTATGCCACTGGCGATGTCAATGGTATAAGTTCGAACAAAGCGAATCTTGATATAGGCGGACTGATCGGAGCAACTATATGTGGAACAGTAACAGGTTCCCACGCGACGGGGGCGGTGACCAGCTCGACCGAGGCTGAGGCCAGCTGTGCGGGCGGATTGATTGGACACCTGGCTGCAGGTTCCTATCTTGACAATTCTTACGCCACAGGCAGCATTACGAGGTCTGGAAATGGCACGAATTCTTATAACGGCGGTCTGGTCGGAATAAACAGCGCAACAGTAGAAAGCTCGTATTCAACGGGGACGGTATCCATCGGCGGGTCATTAGTTACTGTGCTCTACGAAGGTGGTTCGGTTGGCTACAGTACGGGCGAAATTCGCAACAGCTACTCAACCGGAGCGATATCAACAACAGCAGCATGTCCGGCAATATATCTGGCAGGCATGGTCGCGTTAAATGAAGGCGGAGCGGTGACAAACTGCTACTCCTCCGGAGCAATAAGTAAGTCCGGGCCCAGCGCAGCCGCCATAACTCCCGGCGATTTTGTATGTTCTAACAATGGTGGAAGTATTACGGATTGCTACTGGCTCAGCCATGAATCCAATTACACTGACAGCGGAGTTCTGGTAGGGGGTACGATAAATAGCCTGACAAAGCTGACCTCCGATCAGCTTGCCAACACCGGTACAATTGGCAGTACAAATACAACCGTTGGTACCAGCACCTTCTCAGCAAATACGGTTGTCGACGCACTGAATGCGAAGGCAAGATCAGCTTCCTACTCGAAGGCATGGAAAGTTGTAAGCGGAACAAACAGTGGATATCCGATCCTTTGCGGCGGCATTGCGACCATCAATATTGTGAAAAACAGCGCGGCTGCGGCAGCCGACGGAGCAGTAGAGCTCTGGCAAAGCGGAAGTAAAGTTGCTGAGGCTGTCAGCAGCAGCACAGGAGTTTATAAAGTTCTCATGCCGGACGGCATCTACAACATCTATATCAACGGTTCCAATTCAGGCAGCACCATTGAAATCAACGGGACTGATAAAAGCGTGACCGTGGATTGTACACCGGTGACCCATTCAAGCGGCGGCGGAGGAAGCACGAATGACAAAACAATTTCTGTTTCGAGCGTTTCCAGTACTGTGTTTGCCGGATCTGATAAATCCCTTTTCTCTGTAAAAGCGAACATGCAGAACGCCTTCAGCAACTCAGTCGAAGTCAAAGTCACTGACAATACGACGGAAAGTACTGAAATAACTTCGTTCGTAGGTGCTGGAGGCAAAGTCTATCCTTTCGATATCAGTTTGTATGTCAAGGGTACGGACACCAAGACGAAACCGGCCAGCGGATATGCCGTCACCATTACCATGCCGCTCCCTGAATCGCTTTGGGCTCAGCGTGACACACTCAGTCTGATCCACGACGCGAGCGGTACGATTGAAACGATTCCGTTTACCCTTGTACAGAAAGGAAACGCGTGGTGTATTACATTCGAGGCGAAGTCCTTCAGTCCTTATGCGTTAGTAACCGGAATGACAAATAAAGGAGTGCAGACTTCTACCGAAAATGGGTTGCCGTATTATCTTGACAATAACGGCAATAAGGTTTTCATCGGCTTTGCCACGAAGTCCAATGAGGCAACACGGTACATCGAGGCTACAGGTAAAAAGATTCTCTTTGCATCCAATGCAAAGAGCTTCAGCGATATTTCCGGTCACTGGGCGAAGTACAATATCGGTTTCGTTACAGAACGCGAACTCTTCCTGGGAACCGGGAACAGCATTTTCAGTCCTAACAGCGGAATGACGAGAGCGATGTTCGCCACCGTCCTCGGCAGGCTTTATGAGCGGTCATATGGCGCGATTGCATCGGCTTCCTCAGGGAATTTTACTGACGTAAACTACACAGACTGGTACGGCAAGTATGTAAACTGGGCCGCTGAAAATAACATTATTAGCGGCGTTGGCGGCGGCAAGTTCCAACCCGATACACAAATCACCCGGCAGGAAATGGCTGCAATGCTTTATCGCTTCGCGGAATATCTTGACATAGCACCGGCGGGGGGCTCGAATACAGCGCTGACTTATTCCGATGCTTCAAGCATTTCAGACTGGGCGGCCGGGGCGGCTTTGTACTGCCAGAAAACCGGTATTATCACCGGACGTGACGGCGGCACCTTTGTTCCTAAGGGAACGGCAACCAGAGCCGAAGTAGCAGTCATCTTGGAGAGATTCATCAATAACGTTCTTCACTGATCCGATAAACTGACTGCGATATTCAGGTAATTTTTCAAAGCGGCATTCGCCAGAAATCAGGCGGATGCCGCTTTTCTTTTTTGTTTCATTGTAGTAAGTTATTGTTAATTTACAGATAATCTAAGGATAAAAATTCGTAAGTTTCGTCTGTTGAATGCGTAATTTTTATTGTCGCAAAGCAATTTCAATATATTCACTTGATGTACTGGAACTGTAAAAGCTCATTGACAAGATAGAGAAGGAGAAAAATAGATGCTCGATACTGGAGAGGAAAAATTAAAAGGAAGGCTTATTAATACACTAAACCCAAAATGGAAGAAGAATGGTGCGTCTGTTCTGTTGATTGCGGTTTTGCTTTTTGGAATACTGGGTACTCAAGCAGGTTGTACCATTGTCAATGCAGGACCGTCGGCCACGGAAAAATCCACGAGCGACCTGGGAAAAGGAATCACTTTGGACGAAGCCGTAAAGTCAGCTTTTTTAAAGGAAAATCAGGGCCATTATCTTAGCGGAGAATGTATCGGAGAAGGACATATCATTATTGGACACGATGAAAAATCAGACATTACAACAGTTTATGCATTAACCATGTATGGCGAATACGGTTTTGAGGACGGCAATTTTGTGAAAGTATCAGGCAGCGGTGTCATCCCCGCCGTATTCACTTTTACCAATGCCAAAGACGGTCTGGTTTGTACTAAAATTGCCTATCCGGAGGACGGAGAAAGATACGCGAAATCAATTAAAAAATTGTTTCCGCTTACATATCGACACCGAGCTTTGTCTCCTTCAGATAGTGACAGGCAGGATTTAACGTCCCTGGAACGCGCGTATGCGGCTAGCTATTTAAAGAAAATCGGCAGGGATGCCGTGATCGGCGATTATGGTGATTTCAATCATACCTTGCTTACTGATGTCGGTGTTTCTGTTGAGGTATCAAATATCACCTGCGGTAAGCAATATGCCAATTATCCGATGTGGATTGGCAATCGTGAAGCGCTGGAAAATGGAACTCGCTATGTATATGAAATGAGTTATAACAAGGATGCCCATGAAATTGACTTCAAGAAATACGAATATAATACCAAAAAGATCGTTGAACTCATTCGCCTGGATTCAATTACAGGTTTACCGGTGAAATGATCTTATTAAAACGATCAGCGAGGTGAAAAAATGCTTCACGAAATAAGTGTTCAAAGCTGCAAAAGAGATGAAATGATCAATATAACCGGGCAGGTTCAAAAGATTGTTGCGAAGGAAAATGTCCAGGAGGGGCTGGCGGTAGTCTTTTGTGCCCATACCACGGCGGGAATTACGATTAATGAGAATGCAGACCCGGATGTGCAGAAAGATTTTCTGCGCCGGCTGGATGAGATTTACCCGTGGAATATGGCAGAGGACCGGCACTTTGAAGGAAACTCAGCCGCGCATTTAAAGTCCAGTACGGTGGGAGCATCGCAAACGGTCATCATTCACAAAGGGAAATTGCTCCTGGGGCAATGGCAGGGGATTTATTTTTGTGAATTTGACGGTCCACGGGCGCGGACCTGTTTCGTAAAAATCATATGGCATAATTAAAATAAAGGAGTAAATGTTACGCCTGGCAGCCAGGGTCAAGGTTGATAACGTTCTGATATTAAAAGTTGATGAATTAAAGCTCAAAGATGTGCCGGAACCGCTCAAATCAAAACTCCTGCCGGTATTAAAGGGCGACCACCTGAAGAAAATCCCCTGGCTTTAATGTTGAAAAGCTGGAGAGAATAGTGAGCATACATCATAAAAGAGCCGGTAGTGTTGGTATGATAGAATGGATCAAAATAGCAAGGAGCTTTTTACATT
This sequence comes from Bacillota bacterium, assembly GCA_017861475.1. GTDB lineage: Bacteria > Bacillota > Syntrophomonadia > Syntrophomonadales > Syntrophomonadaceae > Syntrophomonas_B. The sequence continues at coordinate 8,765 of JAGFXV010000040.1, forward strand.
GGAAGAGTCACAAAAAACAGTTGCCGGTGAGGTCTGTCAACCGGCTGATCATGCTGAACAAATCGTAAATGACAGTCCTATCCTATTGGAAGTCACCAACTTGCAGTCAGGCTACAACAGGAAAAATCCAGTTATCAGCGACCTGTCCCTGCACATCAAACCGGGTGAAATCGTCGGTTTAATAGGCCCCAACGGTGCAGGGAAGTCAACTACCATCAAAGCGATCCTGGGTTTAATAGACAAATATCAGGGAGAAGTAAGGCTGCCGGGTAAACAAGCCGGCGGATATGCGTATATACCGGAGTTGCCCTCGCTCTATGCGGAACTCACTCTGTGGGAACACCTGGAGATCATGGCGATGGCTTATGGAATTGGGCGGGATGAATTTAATGAACGGGCTGATATCCTGCTGGAGCAATTTGATATGAAAACGTCTAAATACTCTTTCCCCGGCGACTTTTCCAAAGGTATGCGCCAGAAGGTCATGATTATGTGTTCTTATTTGGTCCAGCCTGCGCTTTATTTAGTGGATGAACCTTTCAACGGGCTTGATCCGTTTGCCATTAATGAATTGTTGGAGTGGTTTGCCAGCGAAAAATCGCGGGGAGCCGGTCTGCTGCTCAGCACCCATGTGTTGGATATTGCGCAAAAGGTTTGTGATCGTCTGGTTTTAATTAGGAACGGACGGGTGATAAACGAGGGTAGCCTGCCGGAACTGCAGTTGCAGGCAGGTATGCAGGATGCAAGTCTGTTCGAAGTTTTTACGCATTTAATGAGCAGGTGAGCATGATGCCGAATATTAGTGTATGGTTATTTAAACGACGTATACAAAACAGATGGCATGTAAACCGGGTATTGCTGAGCTTGTTTATTGACTTCTGGGTGGCAGTCTATCTTATCATTCCCGCTTTGATTTTGCTTGTTTCTACCTACCGGGAATGGCTGCAGGCTCTCCCGGCCGGGTATTCGCCGGCTTTTCAAAGTCTTTGGATCGGACTCATCATATTGCTTGTGAGCTTGGGCAAAACCCGGACATTTCTGACCAGGGCAGATTTGGTATTGGTCTATCCTAACCGGCAGGAGTTTAAAATATTATTGACCCTGGGACAGTTTTTGAGTACTTTACTTCATTTAATCCCTCTGCTTCTGGTGATGTTCTTTGCATATCCTTTCTTTTACAATGTACAAGGGATAAACATAGCTTCCTGGTTATGGATCGGTGTATGGATACTGATGCTTAAAATTCTTTTCCTGAACATCAACTGGCATCTTTCGCAACATATGGGACGATGGGGAATGCGCTTAATCGGAGCCGTAACATTTGCAGTGATAATGCTGGGGTGGTACCGGGTTATTGAGCCTTACATTCTTGGCCGCTGGGGGCTTTTGCCCGTGCTGTTTTCCGTGCTGCCGGTGATCATCCTGGCGGTGTTGGTTGGAAAACAGTTCAGGATTAACAACTGGGACAACTTGATGGCGGAAGAAGAATATATTGATATTGACCGAATGCGTTTATTTTTAGGAAATGCCGCCCAGGTCGAGCAACAGGGAAGCAGTGGTCGGGCTCATATTATTAAGGGACGTATGGGCATAGCTTTTAAGCGTTCCCGGGTATTTACTTATTTTTTTGTTAAATACTTCAGTCGCAAGAAACAGCTATGGAAGGAATTCGGTCAGTTTTACGCCCTGGCTGTAGTGATTCTGCTGCAGAATCTGCCGCCGTGGATAATATTTGTTTCTATTGCAGCCATCCTCGTTGCAACGGGAGCTATTTTGCAGTTGTTTTGGAAAGAGCACAGCAAGGATCTGTTCTTGCGCATGCTGCCATTGACATGGGGGGAGATCCAGCAGGGACTTACGATAGTTTTTTATATTATCGCCGCCCCATTCGGTCTGTTTGTTCTGGTTGCCTCCCTGCTGGGAATACAGTCATGGGGGTTCTGCTTGTCTGCTTTAACAGGGTTGGTGGTGCTTACGGTAATAATGACCAGCTATCTGTCTCTCAAAGCAACTGTGCTTTTTATCAATCATGAAGAAAATTTTACTGCAAGAGAAATGAATTAATTGTGGCAGTGATGTGGCGAGGCTAATTGAAGATGAATAAATGGCGGGCGGCAGATTTTGAAAAAGCCAGGGGAGTAAGGTTGTTTATGTACATGGGGAGGGCTGCAATTGAAAAACAAATGGCTGCATGTGCTAGTGGTGTTAATTGTTTTATGGGCAGGGGTTACTTTCTATTTTTACATCCAGCACAAGTATGTGGTTCAGGAATATGACCTCAGCCAGACGGTAAAAGTGGGGGAAACAAGGGTCATTTTCAAGCAGGTTTGCTTTACCAATTACAGTAATAAAATTCGACCAGCCGCTGAGCAATACAACCTTCCCTGGTATTTTAAAGCGGCCAGCCGTTTGCCGGCCAAAATGCAGCTTCCATTGATCAAGGTCGTCAGTTTTTACAGGCACCCCTATCAAGTGAATCCTGACGGCACGCTTAAGGTCAAGGGTATGGTTATATCTTCGCAGCCATACGGTGAAAATGAAGGACCATTGGACAAGAGCATAGACATAGATATAAGTGATGGAGAAGACAGATATACGATAACCGGTCGACAGCAAGAGTGGGGATCCAACGTTTGTATGTTTTCACTTTTTGGGGATGAGGTACCTGATGCAGTTGCTGAAGTAACGGCTGTGGTTACGGATAAAGAGACGGGAGAGAAAAAAAGCCTGCTCATCAAACCTAATTGGGAAACCAAAGTTTATCATAATTCATGGCGGCCTGAATTTCCATTTAGTCCTGAAGAGACCATAAGACAGTTTATTATGATCCTTTCGGACAAGGGTGTTGATCAAAATAAATTACAACCTTTTGTTTTGAGTACGGTTGGGAGTAGTTTTCCCTGGGATAATCTACAGCACTCGTATTGGCAGCAGGGCTATAGAAATGAAATGGCCTACCTGGGAAGTTATAAGGGCTTTCAGGATGTATATTCTGATAAACTAATGTTCTTGGCCGGATCTGACAACACGGTTGCCACGCAAGAATTTTATTTGGTCGAAAAGGATAATGTTTGGAAGTTGGTCGATGTTTCGAAAATCGGAAAAATATAGGACAAAATCAAGTGAAAGAGTAAGGGAGGAGATACATATGTTCAAGCAACGATTAGTATTTAGCCATGCTGTTATGATCGCTTTTGTCGGTTTGCTTATGTTTTTGATTGGATTACCTGCGGCTAATGCTTCTCAGGAGGTGGGGATTAAGATCAAGGGAAACGTTATCGAGACTGAGCCCGCTCCATTTATTGAAAATAACCGGGTTATGGTTCCCGTCAGGGAGCTTGTTAGTGCCTTGGGGGCTGACGTGAGTTGGAATGAGGGACAACGATCTGTAACGATCAAGCAGGGAGAATTGCATATTACGATGTCTATTGGAGAAAGTCATGCGGTGGTTAATGGAAATGACGTTCAGATGGAGGCACTTCCCGTTATTGTAAACGGTCGGACGATGGTCCCGGTGAGATTTCTGGCGGAAGGTTTGCAGGTTCCGGTATCATGGGATAGTGAAACCCGGGTCGTAAGTGTTGGCGAACCGGCGCTGGTTGCAGGAAGTTCGTTGGATTTTCCTCCCTTCGAATACATAGAAAATGATGAGATTGTTGGTTTTGATATTGACCTGATTAAGGCGTTGGAAGAAGTATCGGGAGAAAAAATTACGGTCAAAAATACTAGCTTCGATGCGCTTATTCCATCCTTGCGTTCCGGTCAAATTGACATGATTATTTCAGGTATGGAAATTGTCGAGCAGCGTAAAGAGGTAATGTCATTTACTGATCCCTATTCTGAATGGGGTGAGATCATCTTAAGTACCAAAGGCAGTAAGAGTGATATCGCGCTTGAGGACCTGGCTGGTAAAAAGATTGCAGTTCAGGCAGGCAGTAATGCTAATGATATTGTTGGTACTCTTAGCAAAAATCATCCCCGCATGCAAGTAACTCCGTATGATACTATGGAGCAAGTTTGGGCTGCAGTTGAAAAAGGGCAAGCCGATGCTGCTGTGGTTGCGTATCCTCCCACGGCAAATTATTTAACCAATCATCCTGAAAGCAATCTGCAGATGATTGGAAAATTAATCGATGCCAGGCCAATGGGGATTGGTGTTCAGAAGGATGATCAGGAGTTATTGGTGAAGCTCAACAAAAGTTTGGAGATAATCAGGAAGAACGGAACTTACGACCGCATCTATGAGAAGTGGTTCGGACCGAGCCGCTAAATCTCAGGCATTGCCAGATAAAATCGGCAGGCGTTAGTTATTATTTTTACACTCAGCATAAGATTGTGGTTAATGAATGGACGTCAATTTAATTGGTGATTCAACGAAATTTTCGGGATGGAGGGGGAAGTTATGCCGAGGAAGACCGTTCTGGGACTGGCTGTTCGTATTATTGTTGTTGGGCTCATCATATTGAGCTTAAGAGATCTGGTATCAATAGGTGGCGCTTTTCTGTCCTTTTGGGGGCAGGAGGAAAATTCTCAGATAGGCCAATTCATCCCGATGTTTCTTTCGCCGGTGGTTATGCTGATCATTGCTGCTTTATTAATGAAAAATATTGATCGTATTGCTGAAAGGGCATATCCGGCTGAGACTGAGGATGATATTGATGAGGTTGGGGTTTTTAATTTAGCTATGAAAATAACCGGACTGATATTCATGGTTTGGGCAATCCCTGATTTGGTACAAATCATATCTAAATTATGTTACATAAGCTATCTGGCGCCTTCCATATATCATCAGGAGCAAACGATGTATGTTGCAGATCACTTGCCCAACTCACTTCTTTTCTTACTTTTGGGTTGGTATTTATTAAAAAGCGGACGTTTATTTACTAAAATGGCCTTTAAAATGAAAAATGAATAGTGTATTTATTTAAACGTAATGAAATAATCATACCGATCTTGTAAGTTAAAGATTGTCTGTCAGGAAGAAATAAGGAGAAAAATTTGAACTATAAAAAAACTGATGCAAAAATCGCAAATTTAAAACATAGGTTTCCGGCCTTACAGCAGATAAGCAATTACCAACCTGTGTTCTGGATAAATGACCACAGGAAAGGAACCGGGGAGGCTTTTTCACACCTGGCCATGCTGTATCCTCGGTTAAACGAATTTGCTATAAGAGATGCCGAAGCGCGATGGAAGCGATTTGCTCCTTTAATCGCCAGATTGTTTCCGGAAACCAAGGACAGCCAGGGAATCATCGAATCAGAATTAAAAGAAATTTCAGCCATGAAGTCTCTGCTGCAGCATCAGTATTCACAAGTATTCGAAGGCAAGCTTTTACTCAAATGTGACAGTCATCTTCCCGTGGCAGGTTCAATTAAAGCCAGAGGCGGGATATACGAAGTATTAAAACATGCCGAGGATCTGGCTATGCACAATGGAATGCTTAACATCGCTGATGACTATTCATTGCTGGCTGAAGACTATTTCAGAGATTTTTTCAGCCAATATTCTTTGGCGGTTGGATCAACCGGAAATCTGGGGCTGAGCATTGGAATCATGGGGGTAGCCCTGGGGTTTAAAACAGTTGTACATATGTCGCGGGATGCCAAGGCCTGGAAGAAGGCTTTGCTTAGAAGCAAAGGGGTACAGGTTATGGAGTACGATTCTGATTACAGTAAAGCGGTTGAAGCAGGAAGAATACAATCGCAGCAAGATCCCAGCAGTTATTTTATCGACGATGAGAATTCATTGGATTTATTTTTGGGTTACAGTGTGGCTGCTCTGAGGTTAAAAAAGCAACTGGCTGAAATGAAAGTGACTGTGGATCGTGAACATCCGCTTTTTGTTTATCTGCCCTGCGGCGTGGGGGGTGCACCCGGAGGAATATGTTATGGATTAAAAACAATATTCAAGGATGATGTACATTGCTTCTTTGTAGAACCAACCCATTCTCCTTGCATGTTGATTGGACTCATGACCGGAGAAAATGAAAAGCTTGGTGTATTTGACTTTGGCCTGGACAACCTGACGGAAGCGGATGGCCTGGCTGTTGGAAAACCGTCCGGTTTTGTGGGTATGGTTGTGGCAGAATTAGTGAGTGGAATATATACGGTAGAAGACAATGATTTGTATAGATTACTGGCGATGCTGGCCGACAGTGAACAAATTACCATAGAACCCT
>JAGFXV010000346.1 GCA_017861475.1 Bacillota bacterium
CGATGTGATCGTATATATCTATACTTCAGGCACGACCGGCTTTCCCAAAGCCTGCGCGGTAACTCAGAAACGCTGGCTGGTGTTGGGCAATTTATTTACGATTTTTGGACGGTTAAGTCCGGAAACGACCCAATACATGGTTTTGCCGCTTTATCATAACAGCGGTTTTGATATCGGCTATTCAATGTCAGTGGTATCGGGTTGTGCCATGGTGCTGCGCCGGAAATTTTCGGCCCGCAATTTCTGGGACGATATTCGCAGGTACAATGTTAACGTATTTGTTTACGTGGGCGAGCTCTGCCGCTATATTTACAATCAGCCGGAAAAACCGGACGATGCAGATAACCCATTGCAAATCATCGTTGGCAACGGAATGCGCGGCGAGCTGATGGAGCCGCTGCGTAAACGCTTCGGTTTTGAAACGATTTATGAAATTTACGGTGCGACGGAAGGCGTAGGCTCATTCTTAAATCTTGAACAAATTCCAGGTATGTGCGGCAGTCTGGATATGCTGGGCAGACGCCAGGGCGAGATCATCAAATATGATATGGAAACCGGCGAAATCGTACGTGATGAGAAAGGCTTTGCAGAAAAATGCGAGATTGGTGAAACCGGGCTGCTGATCTGCGAGATCAATCAACTCAATGTGTTTGCAGGCTATGTCAACAATCCCGAGGCGACTGAGGAAAAGATCATGTACAACGTACTAAAGGAAGGTGACTGCTATTTCAATAGCGGCGACCTGGTATGCCTTGCTGAGAAAGATTACTTTTCATTTGTGGATCGCATGGGGGATACTTTCCGCTGGAAGAGTGAAAATGTATCCACCAATCAGGTATCCAACGTGGTCAATCGTTTCGGACAGATGGAGGATGTCAATGTTTATGGCGTGCAGGTTCCGGGTGTGGAAGGACGCTGCGGCATGGCTGCCATAAAACTGCTGGACGGAGCGGTTATCGACTGGGCCAAACTGGGGGCTTTTGTCTGTGAAAATCTGCCGTCTTATGCCCGCCCCTACTTCATTCGTTTGCGCGATACCATTGATGCCACCAACAGCTTCAAGCAGATGAAGACCCAACTGCAAAGAGAAGGTTTTGATCCGTCGTTGATCATCGATCCCCTCTATTTCCTGGATCCTGACAGCGGGACTTATGTTCCGTTAACACCGGAACTTTATGCCAAAATCGTCGATCATACCATCAAATTCTAAACAGCTTCCTTATTAAAGTTAAAAATCAACAGAGCGAGCAATAAAGGTGAAGAGCAAGGCTTGCAAAAAGCCCGTGATTGAGGCGTATATATGGTACGTCGATTGAACGGGCTTTTTGCGTAATGCAGCTATTCGCCTTTTTTGACGCTCTGGGGGTTTCAGTCCTAAGCTGAAGCCCCTGTTTTTTGTCGCCATTACTGTGACCTTCTGATAACTAGTGTTACCAGTGCAACAATTAAGGCTATGGCGCCGGTGATGAACATAATCGGTGCGCTCATTTCATTCAACTGAGTAGTGTTGGTGAAGGAAGTGTGTTTCAACAACACGACGATACCTGCCGCAATTGCCACAGTCATACCTACCGTTAACATGATTCGTAAAACCGTCCGTTGATTTTGCGTTGACGGCCCGACATAAGCATTGCTGTTGATCAGGCGAATCAGGTATATCCCGGCGCAAATTGTCACCATGATCATGATGTTGGCGGGATAATCGATCCATCTAAAACCAAAGCCGTAAAGCCCTGCGTCAATCATCAGCATATACATCAGCAACAGGAAGCTCTGATTGCCGATGTTGTTTTTTCTTTGCGTCTGCATTTCATCCAACTGGTTTTTATTCATTCATATCATCCTCCCAAAAAATATCGTTGAGCGTTTTTCCCAGCACTTTGCATATGGCAATACACAGATTGATGGTCGGGTTGTAATCACCGTTTTCTATGGCATTGATCGTCTGGCGCGTAACCCCAACCGCATCAGCGATGTCTTTTTGTGACATGTCCAGCGCAGCTCGTGCCGATTTCAATTTTAAATTTTTCCCCAAGCTCTCACCTCCATCGCAATTACAAACATAGTGTATCATATAAATGATAAAATGTAAAATATAAATTACATTATGAAAGACATTTTAGACAAATTAAAAAATCGTTCTATCAAAATAGCAAGTTGAAAGAAATGCAAATCAGGTTACACATCCTGAACGCAAAAAACGGCAAACTAAAAACAGCCTGCGCGGTCTACTTAAAAGTCGTTGCACAAGCTGTTTTACAATGATATATTACCACAAATCGGAAGAAATTTAAAGACTTGTAATAGATGTGGCTACTCTCTATTCTATAGCTTGGAGGTGGTATGCATGGATGAGATTTCAGTATTTTCCCCGGTTGGGCTGCAAAAGGTAAAGACCATGGCTGAACTGCGCGAGTGCAATGATATATCGCTTCGTTACGGGTTGTCTCTGTCTGAACAGCAAATGCAAAACCTGGCGGAAAGGCATGTGACTGCCCTCCGGGATACAGGACGTATTGAGTTCGGGTCGGGGATCCTGAAAAAGCTGGTCATGCAGTTTTGCAATTCACCTTTTATTTTTCAGGATAATTATGAGGACACGTTGCTGGAATTGCAGGATGCTTTTTATTATTTCAAGAACGAGTCAAAGGATCGCATCCCCGATGATGAACTGATAGAATTCATGAAACAGGTTTTTGACGGCCGGGCGCAGGGTTCACTTGAATATCTGTGCAATATCACCCTGGAGGAGCTTTGCCGCAATACGCGCTATGGTTATGCAGTAGACGATACCGACAGAAATGGACATATGTTTTAGGAGGAGCCATGGAGAACAACAATTACCTGGTAGAATTCTCAAACCAAGCCTTACAGGATGGCAGGCTCGATGAGAAGGACATGTTGAGGATACAAAATGGTCTTTGGATATTGCTTGCTCAGCAAACTGAACATTATACGATGGGTGACAGCAGTTCGGTACCGACAGAAACTGCCCTGGAATTGTTCAGCTCCATTTGCTTTTCGATAGGATGGTATTTGCGGGAAACTGGTAATGATACCGGATTGATGACCGGGAACATGCAGGATCTGCTGCAATCATCCCGAGCATTGCTGCAGGAGCGCATCGAAGAGGGCAAGAAACTACTGCGCTCCGGTCGGCAGCCGCTCATATTATGATACCCTGACCGGACTGGGGGAGTTCTTCCGATGTTATGACTGCCGCTTTTTTGCCCACGAGATACCCGGCAATATTGATTATCAGCTTAACCAGCCGGTACCGGAGACTCTGCTGGGCATAGCTTATGTGGAGGAATATCTGCATCGTCTGCTGATCGAAAACAAGTTTTGCAGAAGCTTTAATACTAAAACCATGATCAGTCTGTTGGAAAGCAGTTATCCTGAATACCGGGAACTGCTGGTCAACATTTATGAGCCGGTGGCAGTAAATGCAGTCGGCTGTATGTTGCTGAACAAGGATATTAGGGAACTTGACATTTCAGCTGATGACCGGATCAGGCTCGCAGACTATTTTCGTGGTTTTGCGCAGGATGAAGCCAGGAGGTCATTACGGGCGGCAGCGGACCGGGTCTGTTCCGAATTGGGGATCACGGATCCTGCTTCCTGTGATTACCTGCGTCATACTTCCATTGAGCTTTACCCTAGGATCAAAGCGGCTATATCCGGAGGAAGTCTGGAGGAGGTTTTCCCCTCGCTTAGACGGGAGCCAATGGAATTTGTCTCGACGATTCGCTATATCGATGGTGAGACGATGGATGACAAGAAGCTGCGAACGCTGATTGATGAGATCAATGATTGCCGGTCCGTATCCGACAAAATAGCACTTGTCAGACAACAGGTCCATAGTCTAAGTGATCTGGTCGAGGTGCTGAATGTTTGTTTCTGGGGCGACGAATGTAGGCAGCTTTTGGAGGGATTTGGAAAGACAGAGCTTGACCTGCTGCGTCGTTATTGCCAGAAAAAGCCTGAATCGTGGTGTTCTAATTCCGGATGGGAGGATTTTTTATAACCGAACTTCACTACAAGATTTGTTTTTTGCCATATGTTAGCTTTGATTTAATGTTATAAGGACGGATAATTTTTTTGATTATTTAACTGATATATCATATTCAGATAATAAAAATGTGAGTCCGGAAATTTTTCCGGACTCACATTGCTCAGTTGTAAATGAGGTTTATCCTAGACGATGGGGAGTCCTGATCCCATGCGACGTCCCATCGCATCAACGGTCAGGAAGGCATTGTATACCAGTTCTTCGGTAACCGGGAAGGCATGATTATGGATTGAGGCTTTAGGTTTGCAGGAAACCGCTACGGCTTCGCGCAAACGCTGCTCACCGATCCCATCAATTTTTAAATCTGCCAGCGTGGTGGGCAGACCTACCAGCCGGTTAAATTGAAATACCTGCAGAAGAATTTCAC
>JAGFXV010000347.1 GCA_017861475.1 Bacillota bacterium
TCGAAATGTGTTATAGGTACTTGGTATTATTGCTGAATCTATCTATTGAGATGTTTGAGGCACGCCAGCTCAGAACAGTGGGCAGACTATCGATGGGCAGTCGCCGGGCTCACGTTGGGTCTTCGATAGCGGCATTATTTGCTCGCAGCCTTGCCCTGGCGGATGAGGTGTACCAAGCTATGATCGCCCGGGGTTATACGGGTGAGGCGGTTATTATAGACCGCAAAACGAATTGATTAATTTTGACCAGACAGTTTGGTATTTATAGGAGGATGTCCTCGTGGATGAACCGCTGTTTTATTTGGATAATGTGAGTTTTGGTTATGGTGCAGGCGAGCCGGTTTTTCGTGATGTCAGTCTGCAGATTCGAGCGGGTGAGAAGATTTGTGTGCTGGGAGCTAATGGCTCTGGAAAATCCACCCTCTTGAAAATCCTGTGTGCTCTGATTTTTCCCGGGCATGGCAGTTTCAGGTTCTTTGGGCAGGAAATAACTGAACAGCGGATGGAGGATGATGGTTTGGCCCGGGATTATCACCGGCGGATAGGATTTATCTTTCAGAATTCTGATGTGCAGCTTTTTAATGCCAGCGTTTGGGATGAGATTGCCTATGGCCCCCTACAGATGGGCCTATCCGGGGAACAGGTCCGTCAGCGGGTGGCGGATGTCCTGGCGATGCTGCAAATAGAAAACCTACGTGAACGTTCACCCCATCGGTTGAGTGGCGGGGAAAAGAAGAAGGTTGCCGTGGCATCGGTGCTCGCTTTGAATCCGGAAGTATTGATCCTGGACGAACCCACCAGCGGCTTAGATCCCAAAACCGAGCGTTGGCTTACTGACCTCCTGCTGGAACTTAATCGAAACGGACGTACTATAATTGCATCTACTCACAATCTGGACCTGGCCCATGTGATATCCACGCGATCATTAGTGCTTTCGGAGGCCCATCGCCTGGTCTGCGATGATTCGACTCATAATGTACTGGCCAACCGGGAATTGTTGATGGACGTCAATCTTATCGATGAATACTGCCACTTCCACGGTGACCATGAGCATATTCACCGCTATACTCATGGTTAATATGCTGTATCACCTTTGGCATTCCCATTGTAAGTTGATAGCAAACTGATCCAGGAAGTGTACCAGTATTTAGGAATCAGCACGGCAATGCCTGGCTCTGCAGCCAGGCATTGCTCTTGGTGTTAGGTTGAAAGTGAAAAAAAGAGCCCTTTGCGGAATGCAAAGGGCAGAGAAAAAGATTGGGATTGGATACTAGAATGAGTCGGTTCCATCTTTAATCCCCCATATGTACGTCAGACATACATCTGAAGTGGCGATTAGCCCAGATGTTAACGTCAGGATTAACTCATGGCACACAAAAAGCCAGACCCCGTGAAAAGGTCTGGCTAAAAGGCACACACAAGAGAGCCCTCTTCGCTTACTCCTTTCCGCAATGGGAGGCACAGCCGTTTCCCGCTGTACCCTAACGGTCTCAAAACCATGGTTTGACTTTAGGTCGTGAGACTCGGAGATTGAAGACTGAAATATTGACTATTCTAGTTAGGGAAATTTTACACTTGTCCGTTTATTAATGCAATAGTTTATTAAAAATTTATAAAAGTGAACCGGTCAAATATTTAATGGCGCGATAAAAAAAAATACTCTTAGCAGGAATCGGCATGTTTGCGTAGAATACTAAAGGCTAGTATTCATACAAGTTAATAAATTCACTTATTCTCCGAGCTTGGTATCCTAAGGGATGACTATGGTGTCCAGGCCGTTAGGGTATGTTTGGAAACGAGCATGCCTTCCATTGTGAAAAGGAGATGCTCGCTTAACGCAGTAATAAAGCGAGTCCATGAAGGACTCAACTGCTTTAGTATTGGTGCGCTTATGCTCGGCATTTCTGGCCGGGCTTTTTTATTGGGAAAATGGAACCCAGCCACCACATTTATTACATGGAATATGAGGTAGAACCAGTGCATGAGCTATCGATCATGGAAAGTGTCCTGAATATGGTCCGGGAAAGTGCGAAGCAGAGAAATATTGAACGAGTTAATAAACTTAAACTGGTAATTGGCAAGCTTTCGATGGTGCTTCCCGACAGCCTGCAGTTTTGCTTCCAGGTCCTGAGTCAGGACGATATGTTTCGCGGAACGGTTCTGGAAATTGAGTCGAGGGAAGCCAAAGTTAAGTGCGCAGCCTGCCAGGAGGAATTCATGATTAATGAAGGTTACTGCTTCATCTGCCTGGATTGTGGTTCAACAGAGATTGAAATAGTCAGTGGGCGGGAAATGTACCTCGATTACTATGAAGGAGACACAAATTAATGGTCCAGATAAACATGGAGACCCATTTACTGGGGGCCAATGAGCTCCTGGCGAAAAAGAACCATAACCTGTTTGCCCAACAAGGCCTTTTGGTAGTGAATTTGATGAGTTCTCCCGGTTCTGGTAAGACTACCATTTTGGAACGGACCATTGATTTGCTGGATGGCCAAATAAAGATGGGTGTAATTGAGGGTGACCTGTATACCGATCAGGATGCCCAACGCATCGAGAAAAAAGGCGTAAGGGTGATTCAAATCAATACTGAAGGCGCCTGCCATCTGGATGCGGGCATGGTTGGCAAAGCCTATCAGCAGTTGGCCGCTCCAGATTTGGACCTGGTATTTATTGAAAATGTGGGCAATCTGGTCTGCCCGGCGGAGTTTGAACTGGGTGAGGACTTCCGCGCAGTTGTCATCAGTACCGCCGAAGGAAATGACAAAATAAGCAAATACCCACTAATATTCCACAGAGCTAAGGTGATTCTGGTCAATAAGATTGACCTGTTGCCTTATACCGATTTTAGTCTGGATAATTTCCAACGAGATATTGCCCATATTAATCCCTCTGCCGCGATTTTCATGGTTTCAGGGCGGACTGGCGAGGGTATGGAAAATTGGACTGAATGGTTATTAAGGGAGGTGAAGGGAAAAGGCCTTAAGAGATAGATAGAGATAGATAACAGTACATATTTGGTATTGTTGGAGATAAAGATTGGCGGTTAGAGAGAATTAATAATTGGGGGGAATGTATGAAATGCCAACCACATTAAGTCGTCGCGACTTTATGCGTGCTTGTGCGGGTTCAGCAGCCGCAGT
>JAGFXV010000348.1 GCA_017861475.1 Bacillota bacterium
AATGTAATATTTATTAACAAGTTTTTGACTGATCTTGAACTGGGTGAGTACCTGTACATGACAGATATTTATCTTAGCCCCTATCCAAATCCGGATCAGGCCGTAAGCGGAACGATGGCTTTTGCGATAGGATGCGGCCGAGCCATCGTATCAACCCCCTATGCTTACGCCAATGAAGTCCTGCGAGCAGGCAGTGGTATGCTTGTTCCCAGGGCTGAACCGCACCCGCTGGCGCAGGCACTTCGCCAAATATTGGACAACAGCGAACTGCGTGAAAGTTTGCAGAACAAAGCCTTACAGTTGGGAAGGACCTGGACCTGGTCAAATATAAGCCTGGAATATATTCATTTCTTCAGGCAAATCCTGAGCTTGAACAACATCGGAGGGGAAAAGGTTCTGCATTATGCCAAATTATAAACACTTATATAACATGACCGATGAGACAGGAATTTTGCAGTTTTCCAAATTTCATCATCCAGACCAAGACAGCGGTTATACACTGGATGATAATGCGCGTGCACTTATGGCAGCACTGTCAATGGGAGACGAGGGATATCCCCTGGCACTGATTTTTACCCGTTACCTGCTCCGGAGCTGGCGTGAAAACGGCAAATGGAGCAACCTGCTGCTGCACGGACAATATTACCACCATTTGGATTCCGAGGACAGCTTTGGGAGAGCTTTTTGGGCCTGCAGTACAGGCAGCAAATCTGACTGGCCAATGATTAAGGAAAGCTGTATGGAAATACTGGAGCTGGCAGTGACAAGACTGCCAGTTTTACATTCAGCGCGAGGTATGGCTTATTGTCTGATCGGATTATGCAAAGGCCAGTTTCCATTTTTAACGGTCCATTATCAAAACAGCCTGATTCGTCTGCTGGCCGATCGTTTGCTGGCCCTTTACGGCAGTCATCGCAGCTCCGATTGGCATTGGTTTGAAGATAAAATGACTTACTGCAACGGGATTTTGCCTCAATCTCTTTTTGCCGTGCATGCATATAACGGCAATAAAAAATGCCTGCACGTAGCATGCGAATCAATCCGTTTTTTAAACCATCATTTGTTTGCCAAAGGTTATTTAAATATTGTCGGCAATGAAGGGTGGTATGGGCGAGGAGGCAAAATCCCGGTATGGGATCAGCAGCCGGTGGATGCAGTATCGGTTATTTTCGCCTGCCATGAGGCATATCAGGTAACAGGATTGAATGAATACAAGCATCTGATGATATCAGCCCATCGTTGGTACCGCGGCTCGAATATCAACAGCATGCCTCTTTATGATATCGAAAGCGGCGGTTGTTTTGATGCCCTGACGCGAGAAGGAGTCAATCTCAATCAAGGTGCGGAAGCCGTACTGTCCTTATTGTTAAGTGATCTGCTGCTGGCCAGTTATAATGCAGACAAATTGCCGCAGGCGCAATCATTATAGCAGCCCCCTATACAGCAATATTGAAAACATCGATATCAAGCACAGTTAAAAATTGCTGTGAAGTTACTGCCCGTATGGCTGGTATTTATCTGCAGCCCGGCTTTATGCCGGGTAATGATGCTGTAACATACCGCCAATCCCAGACCAGTACCATTTTCTTTGGTACTGAGGAAAGGGGTTCCCAGCTTGTCAAGGATATCCTCGGGAATGCCGCTGCCCTCGTCCTGTACCGACAGCATTACTTTGTCATTTTCCCGCCAGGTTTTTACAATAACACTGCCGCCTTCTCTCATCGCTTCCAGGCCATTTCTTACCAGATTCAGGATCAACTGCCTGATTTCATTTTCGTCCAGCAAAATATCCGGCAGTTTGCTCAACTCAAATTTAATGTTCTTGTCTTGTTTTATGGCATCGGCCATCAGCAAGGGTGCCAGCGCCTGTATTATTGCATTCAGGTTATGCAAGCACAGCGTAACCATTTTATTTTTGGCTAAAGACAGAAATTCACTGATGATCAAGTTGGCTCGTTTTAATTCATCAAGCATCAACTCAAAATACTCGCGATGATTGCTGAAATCCTTATTTTGACTCATAATTTGCAGGAATCCCTGGACAGTTGTCATGGGGTTTCGTATTTCATGACCGATACTGGCAGCCATCTCCCCCACCAAATGCATTTGACCGAAACGGGCCATCTCCATTTCCATCTGGCGCTGCAGGGTGATATCATCAGCCAGCACCAATCCCCCGGTAACCTCATCGTCTTCAAAAATAGGTGATCCTTTAAGTTCGACGAGCAGCTCACTTCCGTCTTTGCAGAGAAACCTGTGTTCATGACTGCCAAATTCCCCCTTCAAACGGTGTTCAAGCTGCTCCGAAACTTCTTGTTTATGTTCGTCTACAACAAAATCCAGCAAGGATTTCCCCAGCATTTCCTCCGCGCTGTAGCCAAGTTTTTCTATCAAACGCTGATTTACAAAGGTAAGACAGCTATCACGATCATACGTCAGACATAACTCATTCATGTTGTTGATCAATGTATTCATATATCGTAATTGATATCTGAAATTCTGTTCCCTTTCGTGTAGCGCATCCTCGGCCAGCTTTTTATCATGTATATCCCGGGTGAATAGAATAATCTGGTCATGACCGTTGATATTACGGATCACGGCGCCTTTCCCTTCTGTCCATAAATATGACCCGTCCTGCTTGCGGATGGCATAAATCCCGTTACTTGAAGACCCGGCAGATTCTCGTCTGAAGTCCTCAACTATCGAATCACGCTGGTCGGGATGAATAAACTCCAGACAGTTGTGACCAATTACTTCTTCCGGAGCATAGCCCAATAATCTCGAATGGACCGGACTGATGAATATAATTTTAAAAGTAACTGCATCAATAACCGTGATAAGATCCTTCGAATGTTCAAAAATCAAGCGGTATTTTTTTTCGGAATTTAATAAAGCTTCCTGAGTGCGCAGCCAATATTCCGCTTCCCAGGCTGTTTCTTTATGTTGGAAATACATGTCCGGTGTAATCGTGGCCGGATTACGATATATATAGCCATCTTTAAAAATGCATGGATGAGAAATGATGGCATCTTTTAAGATCACCGCACTGTCTTTATGACGATGAAACTGCGCAATACCTTTGACAGGAAAACCGGGAAAGACGTCACAGCTGAGCCTTAACTGCAATTCCAGAAAAC
>JAGFXV010000349.1 GCA_017861475.1 Bacillota bacterium
ATGCCCCGCCGGGCTTTGAAACCTTGCGTATAAGGATGCTTGATCATTTTCATCTCCGTGACCAAATCGGCCGACTCGATCAGTTCGGCAGGTGCGTCACGCCCGGTCATAACGATTTCTATCGAAGCCGGAACCTCGCGAAGCCATGCAATTAGTTCTTTCGTAGAAACCAAATTCAGGTTGACTGCATGGATGATCTCATCCAAAATCAGCAAATCATGTTGTCCACCGGCAGCTGTTTCCCGGGCCAGATCCCAAGCCATCTGAACCTTTTTAATATCCAGCTCATTGATATTTTCCGGTCCCACCCAGCATTCCCCGCATTCCTGGCAGGTCATAAAGCCGGTCTTGATAACTGCTGCGTGGGCACAAGTGCGGCCAAATTGAAATACCTCGATCCCCAAACGGACGGCCGAATCCAGTTCGCCGCTATAGGTGCTGCCCTTGAGAAATTGAATGATTCGCACCTTGAAACCTTGCCCGACCGATCGCATGGCCAGCCCTAGCGCAGCGGTGGTTTTCCCTTTGCCGTCTCCAGTATATATTTGAATCAACTTCAGTCCCCCTGTCTGAGATAAAGCTTAAACATCAAATACACCAGTAATTATACACTTAAATGATGTTTGGTTAAAACCATCGCTGCCGTTTATTATATCGTTAAGACGGGCTTTATTTTGTCTGTCATTTTTTCACTATATTGTCAATGGTTATATTTACCGCTGGAAACCACGGTGTTTTTAAGTCAATAATGGGAAAAAGGAGGTAGACAATCATGAAAAAAATCTTGTCATTCGTCGTAATACTATCTTTTCTGTTTCTCCCTCTGTACAGTCATTACCAGGCTGCTTCGGTTAACAAAGTTGAGGGAGTCTTCACTACCACCACGGTAAAGCAGGTACAAATCACCGCCACATCTTTAAGTTTCCGCACCGGAGCCAGCACCAATCACCGCATCATTAAAACATATTCCAAAGGTACAGTACTGGACGTTATCGGTAAAATCGGAACCTGGTACGTGGTCAAGAACAGCAAGGATACGGTGGGGTGTGTGGATAGCAGGTACGTTAAAGCTTACACCGCTCCTACTTCAAGCAGTGATTCTTTTAATTCCATGCAAACTGAAATGCTGGGCTACATAAATGCTGACCGTACAGCCAATGGACTTTCACCACTGACGCTGGACAAAGCGCTTTGTAACGGTGCATATCTAAAATCCAAAGATATGGCCGATAACAACTATTTCAGCCATACTTCCCCCACTTATGGAAGTCCCTTTGAGATGATGCAAAGTTTAGGGATCAGCTATTCCGCGGCAGGCGAGAATATTGCCCTCAATACCAGTGTTAAAGGGGCTTATGATGCCTTTATGAATTCATCCGGGCACCGCGCCAATATACTCAGTGCAAGTTTTGGGAAAGTAGGACTGGGCTTTTACCAGGAGGGCAGTTACTTGTACGTGACCCAGTGGTTTACCAACTAACATTATTAACGAACTGTCAGAGCTATGGAGGGATCAGCATGATCCCCTCAGAGCGTCAAAAAAGGTGATTAGCTGCGTTATGTAAAGAAAACCGGGCTTGTGACAAGCCGCAGGCGCAGTCAGAAGTCCTGGTTGCACTTATGCTGGGACAGTGCAAAATTCCGTTCAATCGGCGTACCATATGTACGCCTTGATCACGGGCTCTTACAAGCCTTGCTCATCGCCTTTTTTGCTCGCTCTTTTGATTTAGGACTTTATTAACAGTCTGAGAGATCCAGATCCAATTGTTTATTGCCCGACTGAAGCTGTATTATATGAACTGGTAACCGGTTGCGAATATATTATTTTTTCGGTGTTATCGTTATCGATATACTTTACATAAGCACGGGCAGTAATATTGGTCGTCAGACAGTCCACCGGGATATTGGTCAGAACCCCGGTAAAAACAAAATAATCTTCATTATCGGTAAAAATGTTCACTGCCTGAATAATTACGATTTTGGAATCAGGCAGATGATCTGCATTATAATTGGTGGGAACTGTTTCCAGTGTCAGGGTTTGTCCGGCAGGAATCAGGTTTAAAGGCAGTATGACGGTCCCATACTCCTTGATTTTGTTATCATTAAACAGCGTGTTTTTATAAAGACGGGTCTTGAAACGCAGTCCCTGCGGACTTTCGCTTCGTTTTTCCGCATCCATCATTTCGAAAGCCGGCGTATCACCGGGATTGGAAAACCAGTACGCATATACGGTAAGATCCTGAGCAAGTACGCTATCAGCAGTGAGCGCTGCACCTTCTCCATTATTTTCTGCATACCAGCCTCCAAAAATATAGCCAGCCTGAGTTGGTTTCACGGGTAACGAAACCAACCCTGTATAGGAAGAATAACCCTCAGTATATGTTAATCCGTTATTTTTAAAAATAACTTTGCAGATACCGAGGCTATTTTTATCGGCGATGTGCGGAAAACCAGTGTTAATATCAGGATTGCGACTCCAAATGGTGCTGTTGGTCGTAGTCGCTCCGGTGTTCAAAACATAGGCAAACGCATCCGCCTGCATGGCAACGCTGCTGCATGCTTCTGCCCCGTTACTGCCCTGGGGGGATGCAATACCATAAAGGCCATTGTTAATGGTATCACTTTGCAAAAAATAGTTGTTTGAAACGGTTCCGCTCGAACCGCAACTGTACTCCCCAATTATGCCTCCCGTTTTGCTGCCGCCGGTGATACCAGCATAGTTACAGCAATTTTTTACTTTTCCGTACAGATTTCCACCGGTTATACCGCCGTTGTATCCGGTACCGCCATTGATCCCTCCTGAATTATAGCAATCCTGAATGGTTCCATTAAAACTGTATCCGCAGATTCCTCCAGAATGGTCACCACTGGCACTTACGTTGCCGGTACTCCAGCATTGCCTAACCAAACCGTAGTTGATAGATCCGACTGTTCCACCAACTTGCGTAACCCCATTTACCTGACTGCTGCTGTAACTGGATTCGACGGCAGCAGCGTTGTTGTTAATTCTGCCGGCTATGCCGCCGACAGAAACTGTCCCGGTTATCTGATTGGCAATGCTGGAACAATTTTGTATTCTACCAAAATTATCGCCTGCAATCCCGCCCACGTATTTTTGCCCTTGGATAATACT
>JAGFXV010000350.1 GCA_017861475.1 Bacillota bacterium
TTATCAGTATGCATCGTTAACGCCACACTGCTTGATGGATAAGGGAACAGCATCCAATTAACCTTCATTGTTTCCCCGACAACCGTGATCATTCCGTCCGGAGCTTCCACATTCGAAAATTTTTCTGCCGACAAGTCCAGGGAGATCATGGTTACCAGTGGCGTATATATCTCCTTTTGCGCTACGGCAGACTTGCCGCCGGCATCTTTATATTCCAGATTTTCAGTGCTGCCGGTCAGATTATCAGCACTGAAAATAATTTTTACGTCTCCTGACTTTCCTGCCAGGTCTTTAGGTTCAATTGTCTTACCGTTTAAATAATAGTTAATTTTAATTTTTACCGGTAATTCTTTTTGGGTCTGGCCGGAATAATAAATATCTTTCATCGTTGCGTCCAAGGAAGAGATCTTGACTTCCGTATCGGATTTGCTGACCACAAAATTACCGTTTAAGGCTTTGTCATTGCTTAGCGCAACCGGATCATTGATGCTGGCCGGAACCGTCCCATTGAAATGAAACCAATTTACCACCGTAGTGTCCTTTACATTCCCAACCGGATCAAGTTTGGCATATACCGTTTCATTCTTCGTCGTGTCCGCTGCATTAAAATCTGCAGTGGCTTTGACAGTAGCGTCATTATCAGCAGTAGATTTTGCAATCGCAGTGAAATTTTCCTTGGTATTAGCCGTTGTGGAAACTGCGATTTTTCCGTAAATGGGTATCGCCGCTCCTGCCAGTACCAAGGCAACCAGCAGTACGATCATAATTTTTTTATTAAACAGTTTTTTCACCTGTCAAACCTCCTTGATTCTTATTTTTTCCATTCCAATGCAAAGTGGTATGCGAGATCAAGCCTTGAAGCGTCACCAGTATGGCCGGCAGGAAGAATAGTATAGCCAGCATACTTATAAATGCCCCGCGGGCGATCATCAAGCTCAGGGATCCGATCATACCGATCTTGGATATAGCAGCCACGCCTATTGTGCCACAAGACAAGGCCAATGCACTGGTAACGATGGAACTGGCTGTTCCCTGCACAGCATTTTTAATAGCCGTATACTTATCGTTGGTTAACAATTCTTCCTTAAAGCGGCTGACCATGAGGATGGCGTAATTGACGCATGAGCCCAATTGAATTGCACCAATGGTCATAACAGCTACAAAAGAAATTGTTGTATGTGTGTAATATGGTATTCCCAGGTTTATAAAAATAGCCAACTCTATAACGAGCACCAAAATAATCGGCAATGATATTGAGCCAAAGGTAAACAACAGAATTAAAAGAATTGCTCCGATTGACCACTTGTCCACCGCTTTCTGGTCCGGGCCGGTCAGCTTGATCATATCATCGGTCAATACCGATTCACCGCTCAGGTAGCTTTCACTAAAATATTCCCCGGTTGTCTGCCGGATAGACTTAATAAGCTTACCGGACTGCAGGTCTGCGGCATGGTATTTGGATTGAATAATCGTATATTCATATTTGCCATTGCTGAATCCGTTGCGCAATTCGGCAGATGTATATTGCTCCGGCACCGACTCATCCAAATAATCGCTTGGAGAAACAACATTTACCACACCGGGCATAGCTTTTATCTGTGCAGTAGCTTCTTTTAGCTTCCAGTTTTCTTTGACAGGCGTTATTAAATACAACGTATCGGCACTGCCAAACTGCTGTTTAATAATATCTGTACTTTTAATCGACTGCAGGCTGCGCGGCAATGCTTCCGAGAGATTGTAAAAAATATTTACATGCTCTTTTCCATAGAAGGACGGAAACAACAACAAAATAAAAATCGCCACCATGATCCATGGTTTATTGGCTGCCAGATTTGCCGTCCATTTAAAGGAAGGCATTATGATTTTGTGCCGGTAACGACTGATCCAATCATCAAATACCAGTATCAAAGCCGGAAGGAGCGTTAGCGATACGATTACTCCCAGCGCGACTCCTTTGGCCATCACAACTCCCATGTCCTTGCCCAGCCCAATTTGCATAACTGACAGAGCCAGGAATCCGGCAATAGCAGTTAGTGAGCTTGCTCCTATGGCCACGAAAGTTTTTTGAATAGCTACGCTCATGGCATCAAACTTTATATCTGTTTTGTTCTTTTCCTCCAGGTAACGATGCATAAGGAAAATGGAAAAGTCCATGGTCACACCCAGTTGCAAAACGGCCGCTATGGCACTGGTAACATAAGAGATGCTTCCCAAAAAAATATTGCTTCCCAAGTTATAAATAACCGCTGCTCCTATGGATAGGAGGAATAGCACCGGTACGATGAAAGACGATAAAGTCAATGCCAAAACAATGAAGATTAACAGGATCGCCAGTAGTATATAAATAATGCGTTCATGCTCGATCAATTGACGTAAATCAGCAATGATTGCTGAGGTCCCACCCAGATACATGTTCTCGTCAAGGATTTGCCGTATTTGGCCAATGGCTTGAACAGTATTTTCCGAGCCGGTACTTTCTTTAAATCCTATTTGTAACAGGGTCGTATCCTTGTTATAAAACTGCGAATATACTTTGTCGGGCAGAAATTCTTTCGGAACAGTGATATCTGTCCAGTTATCGATCCAGGTAACCTTTTCAACTCCATCGACTTTTTCAATACGATGTTTCAGGACCTCCACCTGCCAGTCAGGCTGATCCTTGACAAGTAGAAAAGCATTGGCTGCAACCCGGAAATCCTTTTCCAAAATGTTTTGCCCCTGCATGGAATTCATATTTTGGGGCAAATAACTCAGGATATCATAGTTTATTTTGGTATTAGCCATACCATATAATCCTGGTATAAGCAGCAATACTGAAATGACTATTATAAGCAGATAATGCTGAACGATCCAGCGGCTAAATTGCTTCAATTTCTCAGACTCCTGTCCTACATCTGCTTTGGCAACCGGGAACTGGGCGATTGTCAAAGCAGATGTTTTTTATAAGCTGCATAGGTTAATTTTTGTTTACAAATGAAGCTGATCTACAACTGCAAATCCCTGCAGCGTGTTCAGTTTTGCAGGTACGGAACTGAGGATGCCGTTACTGATACCGGCTTCCGACATGCCGCATAAAATTGCCATGACCACGAGGACTGCACATACGATTAAAATTTTATAATTGCTGATTTTTCTTATCGTTAAAGGTTTCTTTCTTTCATTGCAATCGTTATCGTTTTAGTTATCATCCCCTTCATAATTTATTTTGACTTTCAATTGGTTTGAATTTCAAAGTATTTATTCAAAAAAAATGCTCTATTCCAAAGTGGAATTAAATCACCATTCTGGAACAAAGACAAACCTCACAAAATAAAAATAAAAGATTATTTTAATTAACTAAACTACACTACTGGATGTATTACGTAGTTTACTGAATAAATCATGTAAAATCGCTACTTCATCATCATTAAGTTGACTAAAGAACTTTTCTGCCCGCAATCTGCTCTGAATCCTAATCTCGTGAAAAAGCTCTTCCCCTTTGGGAGAAAGACAAACTTCTACGATCCTTCGGTCTTCTTCCGACCGATATCGCAAGACATACCCTTTTTTGACCAATCGGTCAACCGTGCTTGTCAAGGTGCCAACCGTAAGGCCAAGATTCTTCGCAAGGTTTGACATTCTTTCCCTGCGAAGACGCCCAATGTTTATAAGCGCTCGTATATCAGCCGGTGTAAGGTGTTTTAATTTATGATTGTGACCATTTTTGCGCTCCAAATTTACGTAATTGTCAATCAGATCGCGAAACAAATCACTCAGTTTTTCATATTTATCAATTTTATTCAATAATATCACCGACCACAAAATATTTTGAACTTCAAAAC
>JAGFXV010000041.1 GCA_017861475.1 Bacillota bacterium
CTTTTTATTACAACCAATCCGATCCCGATTAAAGAAGCTTTAAATATGTTGGGGATGAATGTGGGCGGATTCCGTTTGCCGCTTTGTCATGCCAGTCAAAATGAACTTGAATCTATTAGAAACCTGCTGAAAAATTATGAACTTTTGTAGTCAATTTTTTTAGATTAATAAAAAAAATGGGCACTTAAGTGTCCGTTTTTTATTTTCTGTGATTAACAGAAAATAACATTTTATTAAGTTGTATGTACGATATATTTGGGCTATAATAAAATTCAAATTTGTGAGCGGATAATAATTTATTGGATTACAAATTAAATATTAAGGAGGTGTTTGAGTGTCAGACGACGCACGAATCCAGATAATTCCCCTGGGCGGTTTGGGGGAAATCGGCAAAAACATGATGGCAATCAAATACCAGGATAGCATTGTTGTTATTGATGCCGGTCTCATGTTCCCTGAAGATGAGCTTCTGGGTATTGATATGGTCATTCCGGACATCAGCTATCTGGTAGAAAACAAAGAGAAAGTAAAAGCTATCCTTCTGACCCACGGACATGAAGACCATGTGGGTGCGTTACCGTACGTATTGCGGGAAATAAACCCGCCGGTTTATGGCAGCCGGCTTACCATCGGAATTGTGGAAGGAAAGCTCAAAGAACAGAATCTGGGAAATGTTCAACTGAATATTGTAAGGCCAAGGGACAAAATTAAAGCCGGTATTTTTGAAATCGAATTTTTCAGGGTAAGTCACAGTATCCCTGATTGTATGGGCTTGGCGATCCATACGCCGATAGGCATCGTTTTGCACACCGGTGATTTTAAACTTGACCAAACTCCTGTGGACGGCCAGGTGACCGATTTTGGTAAGATGGCCGAATTAGGCGAAAAAGGCGTTATGGTCATGATGGCAGACAGCACCAATGCCGATCGCAGTGGTTTTACCATGTCCGAGAAAGTAGTAGGACATACCTTTGAGGAACTTTTCGGCAAGTGTACCGGCCGGATTATTGTTACGACTTTTGCTTCCAATATACACCGCATTCAGCAGGTGATTTCAACTGCTGAAAGATTTGGCCGCAAAGTTTCAGTTGTCGGACGCAGCATGATTAATAATGTGAAGGTAGCCAGTGCTTTAGGGTATATGGATATCCCCGAAGGGATTCTGGTTGAAATGGAAGAAATCGAACAATATCCTCCCGATAAAATGGTAGTGGTCACAACCGGATCCCAGGGTGAGCCAATGTCTGCGCTTACGCGCATAGCCTCTGCTGATCACCGCTGGGTGGGAATACTCCCGGGTGATACGGTTATTATTTCTGCAACTCCGATTCCCGGTAATGAAAAACTTGTATCCAGAACAATTGATTTATTATATAAGCAAGGTGCAGAAGTTATCTACGAGAAGATGAGCGGTGTACATGTTTCCGGTCATGCTTCCCAGGAAGAACTGAAAATTGTTTTAAATCTCATTAAACCAAAGTATTTCATTCCGGTTCATGGCGAATACCGACATCTGATGAAACATGCCCATCTTGCTGAAAGCTTGGGAATGCCCCGCTCCAGAGTGTTTGTTGCTGAGAATGGACAGATCATTGAAATTGGTAAGAAAAAAGCCAGCATTACCGGCAAAGTGACGGCTGGCAAAGTTTTGATCGACGGATTGGGAGTTGGCGATGTTGGCAATATTGTACTGCGTGACCGCAAACAGCTGTCCCAGGATGGAATTATGATTGTGGTAGTAACCATCGATAAGGAAAAGGGCGAGGTCGTTGCCGGCCCTGATATTGTCACCCGCGGATTTGTTTATGTACGTGAATCGGAAGAACTGATCGAGAATGCAAAACTCCGAGTCAGAGAAGCCATGGATATATGTTTTCAAAAAAACATAACTGAATGGGCACTGATTAAAAACCAGATCAGGGAGAAGCTGAGTAAAAGTTTATATGAGAGAACCGGCCGAAGACCGATGATATTGCCCATAATCATGGAAGTCTAATCAAAAGTGTCAGGAGCAACATACTCCTGACACTTTTTTTGTATACGGCGTATTTTTTCATAAACGGCAGGCAAATCTAAGCTCATGGATGAAGAATAATTGAAAGGAGTTTTTGCTTTGACAGATTTGCCCGCTGATCCTGATCTTGCTCCAGAAACGCAGGAAAACCAGGAAAATCAAAAACTACAGAATCTGAAAGAACTGGGTCAAATCGAAATTCCCAGTTTTAAGACTGACATACATTGTCTGACCATAGCCGGACAGGTGGAAGGACATATGGTACTGCCGCCTCAAAACAAAACGACCCGATATGAGCATGTCATTCCACAGCTCGTAGCGGTAGAAGAGAACCCCCATATAAAAGGTTTGCTGGTGGTGCTTAATACGGTAGGCGGAGATGTGGAGTCAGGACTTGCACTTGCGGAAATGATATCCAGTTTGTCCAAACCTACTGTTTCAATTGTTTTGGGCGGAGGACATTCAATCGGATCTGCCATAGCAGTCAGTACAGACTATACTTTTATTGCTCCCACGGCAACGATGACGATCCACCCCATCCGACTGACCGGATTGGTCATCGGTGTTCCGCAAACGTATGAGTATCTTGATAAAATGCAGGACAGAGTTGTGAATTTTGTGGTCCAACACTCCCATATTACCGAAGAACGATTCCGGGAATTAATGTCCAGAACCGGAGACCTGGCCAGAGATATCGGTACCGTATTAGTGGGCAAGGATGCAGTAGAATGCGGACTTATTGACGAACTGGGAGGTTTGCAGGATGCGTTGCGCAAGCTTAATTCTCTTAAGGAGACAGGAGGCTTGCTGCAATGATTTTCTATATGGCAGATCCCATGGACTTGCTTCAGGATATTAAAACACCGGAAAAAAGGACGATCAATCTTCCTTCCGGAGGACTTCTGAATCTTGAAATTCTTGATAATCAACAGGCGAGGGTTGCAGCTATCGTCAGTACTGACCCGATGGACTATATGAATGAAGATCTTCAGCCAGGCAGCATATTAAATATTAACTATGTGCCGAAATGATGATCGGGGACGGTTCTCTTGACACCTTTCCAAGCTGAACGTTAAGATGGGAATAACTATTCTTTATAAATTGAGGAGAAAGAAGTTATGCCCGTATATAAGCGTATAATCATTATTGCTGAACCTGTTTCAAGATAAATTGACAAACATAGTATTATTAATACACTGTTTGCTGAATTAACGAGAAATGGGTTTTTCTTTTTGTAAAGAAATAGTTGTTGAATGTGAACAAATAGTGGTGTTTTTAGCTGTAGAGCATTAACATTAAATGAGTGGTCAAAATGGTCAAGCTTTTAGAGAAGAAAGGTTTTCAAAAAGATTTATTCAGGAAGGAATAAACTGTTTGACAATCGAACAATAGATGGTAATATATGTAATGCCTCGAGGGGAGGTAGAATGAATTAGTGGCTCAGGCAAAAAAAAATAATACCCCCAAAAAACGAACTCCCTTGCCGGACAGCAAATCATCAAAAGTCAAAAACATCTCAACCAGTTCAAAGGGATGGAAATTCCGTGAAGAAGCTGCTTCTGCCGTGTTTTTTATGCTGGCTGTATTTATATTTGCCAGTCTGAGCAATTTTCACGGTAGTCCGGACGACCAGCAATTTATCGGATTATTGGGGACGCAGCTTTCCAAAGCATTACAGATTGTGTTTGGACAGGCTGCGTTGCTGGTTTCGTTTTATATGCTATTTTGGTCGATACATATTGGGATAGTAAAAAAAATGTGGTCAATCCGCATGTGGGGATTGACCATACTAATGCTGTCCATCATGGTGGCGATGAGTATTTATGACGTTCCGCAGGGAATAACTGCGTGGGAAGCAGGGTTAAAAGGAATGGGGGGAGGAGCTGTCGGTGGCGGTTTAGCCTATATATTACTGCGCCTTTTGGGACAGTTGGGATCAACCATTATTTTACTTCTGTTTGCGGTACTGGCAATCGTGATGATATTGGAAAAACCTGTTGCAGAAATAGCGGCCACAGTTTGGGAATGGATGAAGCTGTTTGCTGCAAGTCTTAACAAGATCATGTTTTATGAGGAAGACGAGCCTGCAGCAGTGAAAGCGGCAGAACCACGTGCGCTAAAAAAACCGGATGCGCTTATTATTGACAATACTTCTGCCGCGGTTGAGCAACCGCAAATAGAACCTGAAGTGCAAAATACAGAAAATCCTGCTCCTCTTAAACTGGTCAACAGCAATAAAAAAACAGCTGTTAAGAAAGAAGGACCGGAAATCGTATTTTTGGGGCAGGATGAACCATTTGAATATATGAAACCGCCGGTTGAGATGCTGCACGAGATCAATAGCAACCGGGTCATCGATAAAAAGAATATAAAAGACAGCATAGCTGTATTGGAAGACACTTTTACCAGCTTCGGTATTTCGGTAAAGGTCAATCAAGTCAGTTGCGGCCCGGCTGTAACGCGCTATGAACTGACCCCTGCTCCAGGCGTTAAAATAAGCCGGATCATCAGCCTAACGGATGATTTGCAATTGAATCTGGCAGCGCCGGGAATCCGCATAGAAGCGCCTATTCCCGGAAAATCAGCGATCGGCATTGAGATCCCCAATGCCAAAATTAGCAGTGTTGGTTTGCGCAGCATATTAAGTTCATCTGCCTTCCGTAATCTTGACAGCCCTCTGGCGATTGCACTCGGTGAAGATATTTCCGGTAATTCTGTAGTGGCTAAACTCAGTGATATGCCACATCTTCTCATTGCCGGATCAACCGGATCGGGAAAAAGTGTCTGCCTCAACAGTATCATAATGAGTGTACTGCACAACGCTACACCGGACGAACTTAAGCTGGTATTCATTGATCCCAAAATGGTTGAACTTACCGTATACAACGGAATACCTCATTTGCTTACCCCAGTCGTCACTGATCCCAAAAAAGCAGCGGTAATTTTACGCTGGATGACGACTGAGATGGAAAAACGCTACAAATTATTTGCTGAAAAAGGCGTTCGTGATATTTACAGATACAATCAAAATATATCTGAAAAAATGCCCTTTATTGTTATAATCATAGACGAGTTGGCAGATCTGATGATGGTATCCCCGGTCGAGGTCGAGGATTCAATCTGCAGGCTTGCACAAATGGCTCGTGCTGCTGGCATTCACTTGATTGTAGCCACCCAACGTCCTTCCGTGGATGTCGTGACCGGTATAATCAAAGCCAATATTCCCTCGCGGATAGCATTTGCGGTTTCATCACAGGCTGACTCCCGTACCATCCTTGATATGGGAGGGGCGGAAAAATTGCTGGGTAAAGGCGACATGCTGTTTTTCCCAGTCGGTGCTATTAAACCGTACCGTTTGCAAGGGGCATTTGTCTCGGATTCAGACATTGAGAATACCGTTTTATTTATCAAAGAACAATTGCCCGGTCGTGAAGCAGAGCGCATCAATGAGTTGGATTTCAAACTGGAAGAAATGGATCTGGAAGCAGATGACGATATGTTCTGGGAAGCGGTCAAGGTTTTTGTAGACAGCAAAAAAGCATCCGTTTCCTTATTACAGCGGAAACTGAAGATCGGTTATGCGCGTGCAGCCAGACTGGTGGACTGCATGGAGGAAAGAGGAATAGTATCAGAAATAGACAGTAACAAAAAACGGGAAATTTTAATTGACGAGGAACAACTTGAAAAATTAAACCCGGAGTCCAGATATTTTTAATATGTTACACTAATAAATAATTGAGATTGACGGGGGAAGCAGATATATGAAACTTACCTCAAGAGAACAGGAGATTGTAGATATATTGTCCCAGGATCCGCTTGCTTCACAGGAAGATCTTGCAACTCGTTTCGGAATCAGCCGCTCTTCCGTAGCTGTTCATATTTCCAATTTGATGAAAAAAGGCGTTATTCTTGGCAAAGGATACGTATTCAACAAGAAAGTATCTGCGGTTGTTGTGGGAGAAACACTGCTGCGCATAAACATCGTCAATAATCATGACTGTCATATTGACACTGAATATTCCGGATTTGCCATGGAAGTAAGTCAGTCTCTGGTCAAACTCGGAATGGTTACCAAATTGTTGACTGTGCTGGGTGCAGATGAGTTGGGCGATCAGATCCTCAGCAAATTAAAGAACCAGGAAGTCGATGTAAATAATGTAATCAGAGCTGAACATTACAGAACACCACGCAAAGTTTATATAGACAACGTTTTGTGTTATTCTGAAAACATAGCGGATGAAAAAGTGAACAGTGACATTGAGAGTCGCGAATGGCTAATGCAAAACTGTGACTGGCTGCTGATTGATGGCCAATTTCAAAAAATTGTGGCCAATAAATCAATTTTCCGGGATGAAAACTCCCCGGTAATATGTACATGCAATTACTGGGATGCTGATTTGCCTGAATATCTTCAGCATTATCATTTGCTGGTACTTGGGGTTGCCGACTTCCGGCAGCTTGATCATCTTCAACAAGCGGGAACGGAAATGATACAACGGGGCGTGCAGAATTGCCTCATGACCGATGGGAACTCCATGATCATGTGGTTCAGCAAGGATGGCAGCCAGGATTTCACGCTTCCCCCCAATCAGAGCTTTCACTGTAAAAATGACCTGAATATGTTTCTTGCCGGATTGGTTTACGGGCTTTCAGCGGGATATCCCATGCGACAAGCGATCAGAATTGCTACTGCTACCGCCTCAAGAAATGAAATATGATTTATATAATTAATTTACTATAAGTGTTTATTCATGATTACCATTACAAAAATGTTTGAGATTGAGGTGAATAATATTGAGCGGATTTGGTGCCAGATTGCGTGAAGCTCGTGAAAGTCATGGGATTACACTGGAACAGGTCGAAGCAGAAACCAAGATACGCAAGCTATATGTTGAAGCTCTGGAAAACGAAAATTTCTCAATACTGCCTCCGCAGGTTTATGCTATAGGTTTTGTAAGACGTTATGCTAAAATGCTTAATCTCGATGGTGATGCTTTAAGCAAGGAATTCAAACAACTTGCTTACCCTGAAGTAATTGAAGAATTTGTTCAGGAGAAGCCGGTTAAAGAGAAGAGAAAATTAAGTTTGCCAAAATTGCCGTATAAGAATATAGCTTTGGCAGCTGTATTTTTATTACTGGCGATCTGGGCGGGGAATCTATTTGCAGACTATTTGGGCAACAGAGTCCAAAATAATGAACCGAAAACTCCCGTAAAAGTCGGAGACAAGAACCCTCCTCAAGTAGTTCAACCCGGCAAGTCAGAGACTGATCAAATAAAATTGCAGATCAAGGTTAAACCAGATATGCAATGCTGGATAAGAGTACTGGCAGATGGCCAGAACAAACTCGAAGCAATTCTTGATGGGGGGCAGGAACAGACCTTTACGGCAGAACAAAGCATATATATAAAACTCGGTAATGCCGGAGCGGTTGATATTATAGTCGATGACAAGCCCATCGATCCACTGGGCGAAATTGGACAAGTAGCAGAAAAGGAATTTACAAAGAGTGACAAGAATTGAAAACAGTGATTACAGAATTGGTTTTATAAGTCTGGGTTGTGCAAAAAATCAGGTTGACAGCGAAATAATGCTTGCCAAATTGAAAAATGAAGGTTTTAAAATTGTTTCCGATGTAGAAAGAGCAGATATAGTCATTATCAATACCTGCGGTTTTATCGAAGACGCTCGTCAGGAGTCCATAAATACAATTATCGAAACCGGTCAATTGAAAGAACGGGGGCTGTTACAGTATCTCGTTTGTACCGGCTGTCTGGCACAGCGATATGGGCAGGAGTTATTGGACGAATTACCTGAATTGGACGGACTGATTGGTATATCCTTCTTTCCTGAGATTGACAAATATCTGCACAGAATCATCAAGGGCGAAAGACTGGCGGCAGTAAGTTCTCCTCCGCTTACTTTTATTGAAAAAGGCCCGCGGGTATTAACAACTCCTTCCGGTTCGGCTTATTTGAAGATAACTGAGGGGTGCAACAATCATTGCAGTTATTGTGCAATTCCATCCATAAGAGGAAGGCTGCGTTCCCGGCCTGCAGAAGAACTGCTGGATGAGGCGAGGGATTTGGCCGGGAAAGGCATCAAGGAACTGGTGCTGATAGGTCAGGATACAGCTGTATATGGAAAAGATTTGCATGAAGATTTAGGACTGAGCAAACTTTTACAGCAGCTTGTCAAAGTTGACAATCTGCAATGGATACGTTTGCTCTACTTGCACCCGGCCCATATTAATGAGAATATTATCGCAACCATTGCTGCACAGGATAAAGTCCTTCCTTATCTTGATATTCCTGTTCAACATGCCGCAGAAAATATGTTAAAAGCAATGAACCGCAAACACTCATCTGCAGATCTAAGAAGACTGATCACACACCTGAGAGAAGAGATCAAGGGGTTGGTTTTGAGAACTACAGTTATGCTGGGTTTTCCAGGTGAAACCG
>JAGFXV010000042.1 GCA_017861475.1 Bacillota bacterium
CAATATTTATTTTTAT
Organism: Bacillota bacterium; assembly: GCA_017861475.1. Taxonomy (GTDB): domain Bacteria; phylum Bacillota; class Syntrophomonadia; order Syntrophomonadales; family Syntrophomonadaceae; genus Syntrophomonas_B. Next base: position 17 of record JAGFXV010000042.1, read on the forward strand.
TTCTTCGGCGGTGCGCTCCCCGATCATGAGGCTGTACTCCCGGCGAACAAAGCGGATCAGCGCCTCGTCAAACTTGTCCCCACCTACCCGAAGCGAAGTATTACATACGATTCCTCCCAGTGCCAGAACCGCAATGTCTGAAGTTCCGCCGCCAATATCAACAACCATATTACCAGTCGCTCCGGCGATATTTATCCCTGCACCCAGTGCTGCTGCCAGAGGCTCTTCGATTATGTATGCCTGTTTAGCGCCTGCTGCCAACGTCGCCTGACGCACAGCTCTCTCCTCTACATCCGTAGCACCCGTCGGAATACAAACAATCACTCTGGGTTTCAAAAACAGTTTGTTGCCTAATACCCGTTTTACAAAATAACTTAACATTTTTTCGGTTGTATCATAATCAGCAATTACACCCTCCCGGAGCGGACGAATAGCAGTAATATAACCTGGCGTTCTGCCCAGCATTTCACGTGCTTCTTCTCCTACTGCAATCACTTTGTTGGTGTTCTTGTCGATGGCTACAACGGATGGTTCATGCAGGACGATTCCCTCACCTTTTTTAAAGACCAGTACGCTAGCAGTTCCTAGATCAATGCCTATGTCTTCAACAAAACACAAATTCGTAGCCCCCCGGTAAAATTATGTTATATATAATTTTACCTTTTCTTAGCGTTTCTGGCTATTTTATTTTACAAAACTTCAAATTCAGCTGCTTTAGCGTATTTTTTGCGCGTAGCCTCCCCGCCACGCAAATGTCTTTCCGCTTTATTCTTGTCCAAAATATCTTTGACTTGAAGAAAAAGATCTTCACTTATTCTGGGCAGCCTTTCCGTCACATCCTTATGGACGGTACTTTTCGATATGCCAAATACATCTGCCGTTCCGCGAACGGTATCCGAAGTCTGCACAATATGCCGAGCCAGCTTTACAGCTCTTTTGCGAATATAGTTCTGCATGATTTTCCCCCTCTCTTCTGCTTTCAATATATTCAGAAGGGTTCAAATCAATGCCAGGAATGCAGTAATCATAGAAGTGTTTTAGGAATAAGGATAACGGGGCAGGGGGCCGGAGAGGATGAATCAAGCCAAGATAATGAGGTTATGTGCTGATACGGTTTCTGCCGTTGTTCTTTGCCTTGTACAAAGCCTGATCTGCCTGTTTTAATAGCTCGGTCAGATCAATTTCCTTGTCGCTGTTGATTGCGGCTGTTGCTACTCCTATACTGACAGTAGCTTTGATTGTTTGATTTAAATGAATAACCTCCATATCATCAATATGTCTGCAAATTTCTTCGGCAATTATCTGTGCGTTTTCATTATCAGTATTGGGCAGCAGAATCGAAAATTCATCTCCGCCATAACGACCGATTATATCAGTGCGGCGAATCCTTTCCTGACATCCTCTGACAACTGACTTGATGATTTCATCTCCGACCAGGTGTCCATATTCATCATTAATTTCTTTGAAATTATCAATATCAATCATCAAAATTGAAAAACAACCACTATATCTTTTCAGCCTCAGAATCTCTTTTTCTGCTTCTTCTACGAGTCTTCTCCGGTTGTATATGGGCGTTAATGAATCATAATTTGCCAAATTGCCAAGTTGCTGAATCATTTCCTTCTGTTGGGTAATTTCCTTCATAAGATACGCTGATCCTAAGATACTGTTTTTGCTTTTCATCTCAGTAAAACGGATCTCATAATATCTGGGTACATCTTCCCCAACCGCTATTTCAAATATATTTTCTTTATGATCAATCAGTTCTTTGCCCTGGGTGAATTTAATCAAATCCTTACCCACAATTTTGAAATTCAGAAAATCGTAAACCTTCTGAGCAGCTTTATTGAATCGAATCAACCTGTTTTGCCGATCAAGAACAATAATCCCTTCACTTGGTTCATTGAATATCACATCCTGAATCATTTCATGCAACTCAAGAAAATCATAGCGGAAAAGAGCTATGTAATAACAAATTGCCATTATACTTATAGAAAAGGGCAACAAGTCCAATCCATAAGGCGATAATCCAATTAAATAAAATATCTCAATAATACCGGGAATAATTGAACCCCATATAATTAGCATTGATTGAATTCGTCTGATATTAAATGAATTATACCAGGCTTTAAGAAAGAAAATTACTCCGATCAATAATGTAGCGTAACTGTAAATAATATGTACATAATACCATGGTCCTTTTATTAGATGCGCAGTTATAAATCCTTCATATTGTACAGCCTTAATATCAGTATAAAATAAGTGATGAAAATCATTAGTAACATTAAAGAAAAGTGTCAGCAGCGGTATGATAAAAACAATAATATTAATTTTTATTGAAGGAGCTTGATTGAAATAGAATTCATAAATAAACAAAAGCCACAACGGAAACATTAAAAAAAGACCGAAATACTCCGTTTTCAAAAAAAATTTGATTTCCTCTATCGTTTCGGAACGCAGCTCAAAACCGTATCCAATCACATAAATAGCAATTCCCAGACAAACAAGCGAAAATATATTTAGAATGCTTGTTTTATGCCTGAACAATGTAAATATAGCTAATAATACATTGGCAATTCCTATCCCGAACAAAACAATTGAAAACCCGGTTAACAAATTAATTCCTCCAACCGCCAAACTTTGGAATACTCTTCTTTTATTTATTTAATTTAACATAAATAGCATCTTGGCAGTACCATTATCTTAAGTAGCCAAAATTGCTTGGTTGGAATATCCAATTAATTTGTACTCATGTCTTCGATTTTAATAGGGTAGTTTATAAATCTGAATATCCTGATAATAATGATTTAAGATATCTTTATAATTATAGCCGCGTTTAGCCATTCCATTGGCACCATACTGGCACATACCCAGACCGTGTCCATAACCGCGAGTCGTGATTTCGGTCTGCTGCGGCCCCACCTTAAAAGAAAGCCATTGTGAAGGCAAATTCAATTGACGTCGCAAATCTGATGCCCAGATATTTTTGCCGTCTATACTGATTTGGTTGGCTCTGCCAGCCGGACTGGTGGAAATTATCCTGATATCCAGATCTTTTACCTTCCCCCCTGCCAGAGCGGCGAGTTGGCTGTTGGGAATTTGATGTCTCTCGAAATAATGCGGAGATTCTCTGCAATATTTACATTTGACCGCTTTCAAGTAATCAAGATGAACTGCATTTCCCCAGGAACTGTCTGTTTTACCACCGCAGCAAGAATGATAAAGTGCATCGATAGGGCGGGAATCATACAGCATGATTTCCCCACGGGTATCTTCTACAGCTGTTTTTATGCGCTTAAGATTATCCACGCTGATGTTGCGGACAGAGATATCGCAAAAAGCCTGACAGGAATTAATATCGTCGGAAAGATCTGCTTGACGTGGATAAGGATGTCGATCGATAATTTTTTTCAGTGCATACGTGCGTGCGCAAACAGCCTGTGCTTTCAAAGCTTCCATTTCAAAAGACGCAGGCATTTCTGCTGCAACCGTCCCAATGATGTAATCTTCCAAATATAGATCAATGACCTCATTTTTTTGGTGTAAATATAGCTTCACCAGGGGTTGCGGCGCTTTTTCCTGTTTCGTGTGGTAATTATGCCATAAATATGAACATATAAATACCAGCAATAAGCTGATGATTAATAATATTTTTTTCATAATTTATTAATATGATGGCTTGTAAGTAGCTATACCTGTATAAGTCAGACCGAAAAAAAATCCTGTTTTGAATACTACTTGTTATCATATCCAAAACAGGCTCATATTTGTTTACATTATAAGTTCAGTTTAAATAAATTTGAGCTCCCATTTCACTTAGTTTTTTGTCAATATCTTCATAGCCCCGTTCAATATGCTCATTTTCGGTTACGATTGTCCTTCCCTGAGCGCTTAATCCGGCGATAATAAGTGCCGCTCCAGCTCTCAGATCACTGGCCCTGACACGGGCTCCGGTCAATTCCTTGACTCCTCTGATGATGGCTGATTTTCCTTCCGTTTTAATGTCTGCACCCATTCTCAGCAATTCCTGCACATGCATAAATCGGTTCTCAAAGACAGATTCACTGATAATACTGGTTCCATTTGCAAAGCTTAAATAAGCCATAATTTGTGCCTGCATATCAGTCGGAAACCCAGGATATGGAAGCGTTTTAATATATACCGGTTTAATTTTCCCTTCTCTTTTGATTTTCAAAGAATGTTTGTCTTCTTCAATTACTGCCCCGCTTTCTTCCAGTTTGGCAGTGATCGATTTCAAATGTTCCGGGATGATATTATTTATAATAGCTTCCCCTGCCGTGGCAGCAACTGCAATCATATAGGTTCCGGCTTCGATGCGATCAGGAATAGGTGTATATTCAGCTCCCGACAGATTTTCTACGCCCTGGATTTTAATTACATTGGTTCCTGCGCCATTGATCTTGCCGCCCATTTTATTGATAAAATTGGCCAGATCAACAATTTCCGGTTCCAGGGCAGCATTTTCAATCCATGTTGTTCCTTCAGCTAAAACCGCAGCCATGATAATATTTTCTGTGGCTCCAACGCTGGGAAAATCCAGATAAACATGATTTCCGATCAATTTATTGGCTTTGGCGATAACATCTCCTCCACTGAATCTTATATCTGCCCCCATGGCTGCAAATCCTTTTAAATGCAAATCTATGGGACGATTGCCTATGGCACATCCCCCCGGAAGTGAAAGACGCACCTTGCCATACCGGGAGAGCAACGGTCCCATTAACAAAAATGACGCCCGCATTTGTCTTACCAATTCATAGGGTGGAGTTAAGTTGTGAATTTTGCCTGTGAAAACGTATTGATTTTCTTCTTCTTTTATTTCTTTTCCCAGCTTGTCTATTATTTTACATATTGTCGTTACGTCAGATATTTGGGGAACTTTTTTCAGCACTACCTTTTCATCCGTGAGAATTGTCGCAGCAATGATCGGCAAAACAGCATTCTTGGATGAACTGATCTCTACTTTTCCATTTAACTTTGTCTTTCCCTGAATATACATTTCCAATTTTTTATTATCACCTCCTTAGTAATCATTCAGCAGCAACGGAATTCCTAAATAAACGTAGCTTTGATTTTTATTGCTATCATTGTGAATAGCCATTTGTAAATTAAAGATTTCACCGGCCAGCTCAACCTGATCAAATTCTTCTTGTAATAGTGGGCTGAATGTTGCCATACTGATCATATCTTGCGATTGATAAAAATCTTTTTCCTGAGCATACAAACATTTACATATGACATGTAATATTTTCTGCAGTCCATCCAAACCAGGACGGGCGTTGATTATTCCTTTATATTGAAAATATGATTTGCCCTTATATTGTTGTTTCAATAATTTTGCATTGTTACGTAAAGAAAGATCACCCTGGCAGGAAATGGCAGTTAAAATGAAATAGGTTGCATGGTTTTCAGTCTGAAGGTTGATATGATAATCCGTATGATCTTTGACAGTATGATAATTTATTAAAAGTTTGCCCTGCTCCTGTGAGTAATTCATTGCTGATTTCTTCACAGGTAAATCGAGCAAATTTAAAATTCCAATTAATTCATTATCCAATTCATTAAAACTTTCTGCTGTTTTTATTTTTGCCCAACTGTCTAATCGAGATTCGAGCAAATTTGCACCGATTGATGCAAATGATAGACAATATGGTGAACGATTATCAATTTGTTTGGCAATTGACAGATTCATTCCAGTATCAAACAAATAACACAAGATAATGAAAATCAAAATATAAATTAAAAATTTTTTCACCTGTCTCCCCCCTCCCGTTATGACTTGCTAGTAATTATTGACATATTTATAGGAGGATATTCTTCTAGGGGCAAGGGTTACTGAAGACATGAGCAGCATCTATCCCTCATGCAAAAAAACCTGACCAAGTCAGGTTTTTTTCATCCTGGATTTTATTTGCATTCTGATCATTTAACAATGTAGCACACATTAAAGTTTATTTGCTATCTTCGTCCACGGAAGCCATTTTTTCTTGTTGCGTCCGTTTTTCTTCCTTCATTTTAAGGCGTAATTCTTTTTCATATTCCTTTTGACGTTGCTTGGCCAAAAGCGCTTTTTTTTCAAATCTTTTGGTTTGCTGCCAGATCAATATACAAAAGCCGGCTGTGATTAGGAAAACCAAAACGATTAAAACTAAAAATTTAATTTGCAGATCTCCCATATATACCACCCATCCTGGAGAAATTTATCGATCGGTTAGCACAGCAATATTGGACTCATGCTCGGAGCAAAGGCTAATAGTACTTTCTTTCGTTCCGTTCCTTGGTCAGTTGTGCTTCGCGTTCATCTCTCTTGCGGCGCTGTTCCATAATGATGCTTTTGGCTTTTTGTGCTCTTTCTTTGCTGTTCTCTTCCGCTTTAGACAATACCTGCCAAAGGATCAGGTATAGAATGCCCTTCATGAGATAGTAAACCGTTATGGCAATTATCAGCGCCTTCAGCAAAGTAATTTTATCCACAGCAAATAACCTCTTTGTTGTTGCCCAAATATCAGCACATTTTTACATAGCATACGATATCACGATTTGTAATATTCATATATAGTATATTACGTTTTATCGAGTATGCCAATCGGTTTATAACCTAAAGCCGGAAGGTATTTTCCCTTCCGGCTTTATAACAGGTTATTTATTCCTTTACAAGGGCATCTGCTGCTTTTAATCTGGCCATAGCTCTTCTCATCGCCATTTCCGCGCGGCCATGATTTATATTTTCATCCTTTAACTGCAGCCTTTTTTCAGCTCTTTCCTTAGCCGACTTGGCTCTGAGTACATCTATTTCCGAGCCCTGCTCAGCCGTTTCGGCCAACACACGGACTTCATTATAGATAACTTCCATAAACCCGCCGCTTAAGGCTATTTTCTTGATTTTTCCAGCCGGATCAGTGTATCTCAGAACTCCAATATCCAGTGCTGCTATCATGGGAGCATGGTTTTTCAAAACGCCCAACTCACCATTAAGTTCCGGAACCACCAGAAATTGAACTTCATCTTTAAGGAGAATCTGTTCCGGAGTAACAATTTCAACCATGAAGGTGTTGTCTGCCACAGACTACCCCTCCAATCTTTTTGCATTTGCCAATACCGTATCGATATTACCCATCATATAAAACGCTTCTTCGGACAATGCATCATGTTTGCCAGCCAGAACCTGGGAGAAAGATTCTACCGTTTCAGCTACAGGTACGTAGATACCCGGTCTGCCGGTGAACTGTTCCGCAACGTGGAAGGGCTGGGACAGATAACGCTGGATCTTTCTGGCCCGGGCAACGATCAATTTGTCTTCATCAGACAATTCATCCATACCCAGGATGGCGATGATATCCTGCAGTTCTTTATATCTTTGCAGGATCTGCTGCACGCCGCGGGCAGTGTTATAATGTTTGGCACCTACGATCTGCGGGTCGAGTATCCGTGAGGTTGAGTCCAGAGGATCAACCGCCGGGTAAATTCCCAACTCGGAAATCGCACGGGACAACGTGGTTGTTGCATCCAAGTGGGCAAATGTTGTAGCCGGTGCCGGATCAGTCAAGTCGTCAGCCGGTACATAAACTGCCTGTGCGGATGTGATGGAACCTTTGCGGGTGGTTGTAATACGTTCCTGCAACAGACCCATATCAGTTGCCAGCGTAGGCTGGTAACCAACGGCGGAAGGCATACGTCCCAGTAGAGCGGACACCTCGTTGCCTGCCTGGGCAAAACGGAAGATGTTGTCTATGAATATCAGCACGTCCTGGCCGCCGACATCACGGAAATATTCCGCAACGGTCAGACCAGTAAGAGCAACACGCAGACGTGCTCCTGGCGGTTCGTTCATCTGGCCGAAAATCAGAGCGCATTTTTCAATAACGCCGGACTCGGTCATTTCACCCCAGAGGTCATTTCCTTCACGTGAACGCTCACCCACACCGGTGAATACGGAATATCCACCATGCTCGTAAGCAATGTTTCTGATCAATTCCTGAATGATAACGGTCTTGCCAACACCGGCTCCACCGAACAGACCAATTTTACCTCCCTTGGCATAAGGGCAAATCAGGTCGGCAACTTTAATGCCGGTTTCCAGCATGGTTGTCGCCGGCAGCTGATCAGTCAGCGGTGGTGGATTACGATGAATTTCCCAGTACTCGGTTGCATTAACCGGACCGGCATCATCAACTTCTTTGCCCAGAACATTTAGAATCCGGCCCAGACATCCATCGCCAACCGGAACCTTGATGGCTGCAGCTGTATTCGTAGCTTTCATGCCTCTCATGATTCCGTCCGTAGGACTTAAAGCAACGCAGCGAACAGTGTCGTTACCCAGCAGCTGCATGGCTTCCAAGGTTACTTCGATGTCAGCCACGACCTTGACATTGCTGTCCTGGTCTGCTGT
>JAGFXV010000351.1 GCA_017861475.1 Bacillota bacterium
CTTTTGCATATCTTACTGGTAAAGGATCTTTTCGAGACTGGGTCTGCCTATGCTTTCCTGCAGGCTAAGACAGGTGGCAAGCTCAAACAGTCTTTCCTTATTTTCATCAAGTATAGCCTGTACTTTGTTTTCCGCCGAATCGATTATGCGCTTGCCTTCTTTATAGATAATATCTGTTGGAATACTGTCATCTGAAACCACACCCAATGAAGAAAGGCCGCTGCTGATCATTTCTCTGGCAACATTCCAGGCTTGTTGAAAATCATTCCTGGCTCCGCTGCTGCGGCTGCCAAAACGTAATTCCTCTGCCAAAGCTCCGGCCAGCATGGTCATTATCTGCTGTTCAAGTTCTTTATAGGTATAGAGATATTGATCATCCTGAGGGGACCGGCGCATAAATCCCAAAGCTTTTCCACGCGGAACAATGGTCAGCGAAGCTACCGAACCATATTCCAACAACTCGCATACCAAGGCATGTCCGCTCTCATGAATGCTTATCCTTTCCATTTCGCTCACAGATGGCTGCCGGTCCAGCTTTTCACCCATCATAACTTTGTCAATGGCTTCCCGGAAATGGTTCTGCTTTATGATCGGGCTTTCTTCCCGCATTGCAAGTATGGCTGCTTCATTGGCCAGACTTTCCAGATGAGCACCGGAAAATCCAAAGGTAGCGCGGGAAATATCATCCAGATCAACGTCCGGGTCAAGCGGTTTGTTTTGGGTATGAATGAACAAAATTTTTGCGCGTCCGGCGCGGTCAGGTAAATCAACCTGTACCTGCCGGTCAAACCGGCCTGGTCTTAAAACCGCCGGATCAAGCAGATCAGCGCGGTTGGTAGCACCGATCAACAGAATCCTGGGATCTTTATTCTGGCTCAACCCGTCCATCTCCACCAGCAATTGATTAAGCGTCTGATCATATTCCATATGGCTGCTGTTACTGCCTCGTTTGGCAGCCAGTACTTCCAGTTCATCGATGAATATGATGGCACTCTTTTTATTCATTCTTTTGGCCTCTTTGCGGGCTGAAGAAAATATCTGGCGAATCCGTTTGGCGCCAACGCCAGCATACATTTCTATAAATTCACTGCCGGAAGCAGCCATAAAAGCTGAACTGGTAAAATTGGCAGCAGCTCTGGCCATCAGGGTTTTGCCTGTACCTGGTGGTCCTGCCAGAAGTATTCCTTTCAGTGGTCTGATGCCCATATGATCGATTTTTTCAGGCTGCATGACAAATTGCAGAGCTTCCTGCAGCTCATTGATGGCAACATCCTGTCCTCCGATCTGATCGAAATTTAGATTGGAGGATTTGTCTCGACTGCTGCCGCCATTTGTAAGTTTCATCTGTCCCTGTCCCGGCATCAGATAAAGCACAGCGAAAATCAGTGCAACAGCAATAAAAACAGGGGTTATGTTGATTCCATTCAGCCACAAAAACATTACCATTGCCAAACCTGATCCGATTAAAACTGATTTCATGACAATTACTCCTCTTTTACTCCTGAAGAGCCGTTTGTATCAACACGTTCGATTATTTCATACAAGAATCTATCGCTCCGACTTAATCTCACGTATAGCTTTTGTTCGTCAATCTGCAGAAGGTAATTGAAATGATCACGTTCTGCTTTATCTGCAAAGCGCTGTTCAAGAACAAGAAAGTTATCTCGTGCAATGGCCTCGTAAATAGCAAGCTCCATACTTTGCAGTTCATTCTGCAGATTTTCATCACGTTTATCAACTAATTCAATTTCGTACTGATGCCCTTTTATGTGATCAGCAACAGTTTTATCGATCTCATTGTACTCATTTTTTAAATTGCCTGGTTGGCTGATATCAACTTTTATCTGATAAACATTGTCTGCTTTATTGATCTTTGCATTCTCAACGTAGCTAAGAGCGCGCAATTCTTTTAAAACTGGTTTTTCAATCAGATTTGTATTATAGAGTTTTTGTCCTCCTACCAACGCGCCCAGAACAATAAGCAACGCCAGCAATACCAGACCAATCTTAAATTCATTTTTTTGCATGCTGTTACCACCTTTACTGACCCATTATATCATGCGTCCTGTCGCTGTTTCAGGTTCAATTTATGGTAATACAGGCTTTTGAAGGCAATATATATCATCTCATTAGAATGGCTATTTACTATGCCCGTTTACGCAATCAAAGATTGCTTGCAGGTCCCGGGAACCTTTTTGTTTCACAATAAAAAACGATACGTCTGTCCACGTAACAGAGTATCGTTTTATTCTTATACAATTACATTAAAAGACTGTTTATTCGTCCGAACCTCTGAATTTGATGAAATAATCAATTCCCGAAACAACCGTGATCGCCAGTGCTATGTAAATAGCCCATATACCTAAAATATGTAATGGCGGATAAAGGCTTTCCAAAATTATTATGATCACCGCCAGGATCTGGGAAATGGTTTTAAATTTTCCCAGTTTGCTGGCTGGAATAATGATTCCTTCTTCAGCCTTTACCGACCTGAGCCCTGATACTGCAAATTCCCTTCCCAGGATCACAATCGCAATCCAGCCTTGTAATCTACCCAGTTCTACCAGGCAGATCAGCGCTGCCGTAATCAGTAATTTATCGGCTATGGGATCCAGGATAATGCCCAATTTGGTTACCTGTTTGTATTTACGGGCCAGATAACCGTCCAAACTGTCAGTTAATGCCGCAGCGATGAAAATAATAGCTGCCAGCAAATCACCATATGGTACGTGTAATACTAAAACTACTACAAAAACCGGGACCAGAAAAATTCTGAGCAGAGTAAGGCTATTCGGAATATTCATCCACAATTTCTCCAATCATGTCATAATTACGTATTGCTTTTAATTCGACCTTTACAAATTCGCCTTTAGATAATTTTTGCTCGCTTTTTACCATAGTAATACCGTCAACCGCGGGAGCCTGAAAATATCCCCTGCCCAGGTACAGATTGCGGGATGCTTGTGATGATATAAGTATCTCATAATTTTGCTGCAGTCGCTTTTTATTTTTTTTGCGACTGATATTTTTTTGCAGTTTCATTATCGCTGTCAATCTTTGCTGTTTTATCTCATCCGGAATTTGATTGGGCATCAAAAG
>JAGFXV010000352.1 GCA_017861475.1 Bacillota bacterium
GTCAGTGCATACATGCCTGCCCGGTAGGGGCAATCGCCGGACGTGAGCAGATTAATGAGTTTTTGGCAGCAGCAGCCAATCCGGATAAAGTTGTCGTGACCCAGATCGCGCCGGCCGTTCGCCTGGCAATTGCCGAGGCATTTGGTGCCGGCAGTGAACAATTGCGCATGGAGCAACTGGTTACTGCACTGCGGATGCTGGGATTCAATCACGTTTTGAATACCAATTTCGCTGCTGATTTGACGATCATGGAAGAAGGCCAGGAGTTGTTGGAGAGAATCAGCAACCATGGGACCTTGCCTATGTTTACCTCCTGCTGCCCTGCCTGGGTGCGTTTCGCCGAGGTTTTCTACCCGGGGTACCTGGACCATCTCTCTACCTGCAAGTCGCCCCAGCAAATGTTTGGAGCGTTGGTAAAAACCTATTGGGCTGACAAGATGGGCATCAGCCCTAACAAGATCTTTTCGGTTTCTATCATGCCGTGTACCGCTAAAAAATATGAAGCCGTACGTCCGGAAATGATAGACAGTGATTATTCCGATGTAGACATGGTGCTGACCACCAGGGAAATCGTACGGTTGCTGCAGATGACTGGCATAAATCCGTTGATGTTGGAAGACAGCCAGTTTGACCCCTGGATGGGAGAGTATACCGGTTCGGCAGTACTGTTTGGCGCCAGCGGCGGGGTAATGGAAGCGGCCTTGCGGACCGTTTATGAAAAAGTAACCGGACGGGTGCTGGAAAAGCTGGATTTCAATGATGTCAGAGGTATGGAAGGAATAAAAGAAGCAACCGTTGTTATGGATGGTACAGTAGTAAGAGTAGCGGCAGCCCACACTTTAAGCAATGCCCGGGTCCTTATGGATCAGGTAGCTGCCGGGGAATCTCCCTATCACTTTATTGAAGTGATGGCCTGCCCGGGAGGCTGCATCGGCGGCGGCGGTCAGCCCATAACCCGCAGTAATGAACAAAGAGCTGTGCGAATGGAAGCCATATATGCCGAAGATCGCGGTAAAAAGCTGCGCAAATCCCATGAGAATCATGAGATCAAGATCCTCTACGATGATTTTTTACACGAAGTTCTGGGCCACAGATCCCATGAATTGCTGCATACGAAATATACATTAAAACGCAAAAACATTTAGTGATTATTTCGGGAACATAAAACCTATCCCAAAATATATTAAACTCCTCTTCATCATGGCAGCATTTGCTGCCATGTCAGAACGTTAAAAAAGATGAAGAGCAAGACTATTTTAAGCCTTGCTCTTCGCCTTTTTTGCTCGCTCTGTCTATTATAATTCCTCTTGCTCAACATCCAGCATCAAAAGCAGCATGGGAAAAACGAGATAAATGCTCGTTGTAGAAGCAGCAACGATTCCCGAGTCATTGACCAGTAAAGCGACTACCGCTGCGGTTATGATACCGATAAAACCTTTAAATATATACGGATGTTTCTGAAGCAGCTGCTGCATGGCTCCAACCGGGCGAACCAGCAGCAGTGATACCACCAGGAGGATGACCATAAAAACATAGCTCCAGATCGTATATCTGATCAATTTTATATTCATGCCCAATTTGCGTTTTATAATCAGCAGGATTTCCTGCCACCCGCCCGCGAAAATTTGATTGGCGGCTCTGCCAATATGGGTCTGCAGTTCCACCGGACGATGCATATCATACAGCGTTCCCCCGGCTGCCACCGCAAATACAACTCCCAAAAGTGCAGCGATCGTGCGGAGATTTATTTTTGTCTGCCGCAACAGCAGGAACGTAACCAGAAAGGCAGCGGGTGCTGTCAATAATCCGTCAGAATTGGCTCCCAGCGTTGGCCCGGCTATAAGATAACATTCGAAAGCAAAAAATACCGCTATGACAGCCAAAAGCCAACGTTTTTTATATTTTTCAAACAAGGTAGTACTTACCGCAATACTGCTGCCAATCAAAATCCCCATGTATTCATTGCCAATACCATAATATCTGGCGCCGGTCATGGGGTCATATCCAAGCAGTGAACTCTTTATCATGGGAGCCCCCAGGATGATATCAAGATTAATCATGAAGATCGTTATCAGGCTGATTGCCGCAAAACTTTTGTAGGCACTGCCTTTACAAAAGTACATTGTCACACTGGTCAGCACAATGGTCAGTACAATCGCTGCAATCACATAGGTCCAGTCGCCAGGCAGGGGTATTTTATTCAATGGCAGCAAAACCAGGGGAATGGTGACCAGAGAGATGATCATCGGTTTGATTAATTGCTTGCCCTTTTTAATCCAAAAGATAACGATCAGAGCCAGGAAAATAATAATGATCTGTAAAAGCACGTATCCCTTTATTACAATCGGGCGCAGGCGGTTGGCAGTGCTTGCATCGGCATCCAGCTTAACAGCTTGGGCAAGGGTGTCTGTCTCGCCCCCGGGCTTGGAAATCATGGCCCGGCCAATCATTACCCGCTCTTTGTCTTTCAAATCAAAAAACTGCAAAACTGTAGGGGCAACGTCCGTATTGGCTACGATATAATCCCGCCGGCTGGTAGCGGAAGTCAGAATTCCTGCGGAAAATCCTTTGCCATATGCCAGTACCGGTGTAAAATTATCCTTTAGTTCAATCGCCTCAGCAGAAGGCGAGATTCCGGCCAGCAACAACAGGTCGTTCTGAGGATCTGTTTGCTGTTTTATTTGGGTTACGATTTGATCGATTTTTCCCAGCAGGAGTTTCCTTTCCCGTTTTGAAATCTCAGGAAATGCGGTGTCGGCCTCCTGCAGACGAGATAAGTCGGACAGATCAACAATGATCAGATCTGCCTGGGAACGGTATTTTTTGATTTGCTGAGAAATATACTCATAATTGGTTTCTTGAATCAGGTAGCTCTGCGGAGCCAAAGTGTTGACAGTCGGACCCACATCTCCCATCGGGACCTGTCCGCAGGCATCCATACCGACCGCTATGCCGGCACGCATTTTTTCCGTTCCTATATCACCGTTGCCCAATACACAGACCTTGAGATGGTTGACACGTAAAATTTCACCTAATGCCCCAGGAACGGTATTGACACTCTCTTCGATCATGCCCGTCTGTATTTCCGGATAATTTA
>JAGFXV010000353.1 GCA_017861475.1 Bacillota bacterium
CATTCACTGAAACAGGTCCGGGAACCATAACCATCGATTTATCACTCAGTGCTTCTGCCGATATAGATCAGGCAGGCACCTATTTTTGCTTCGAGATACCAGGGAATGAATTTGTTGATGGTACAGTTGATATATTTTCAGGTCAAAACAAAACAGGTTCTGCTAAACTTAAATCAAATCTACCCGAGATTCGGTCCTCTTATGTTAGAGCAAGTGGCAATAGAATAATTGCAAAAACCAATAAACGGGAATATGAAGTAATTGCCGACAAAAACACAATGATAATTGTAAAACAGAATCAAATCGATCGCCCATCCTATTTAAACGATCCACTTCCGGCCAAGCTTTTTGTCGATTCAGATCCAAATCAGCCAATAGCTCCGTACCAGATATATTTTACCCTGATCGACGGCAAAGCAAAAAAGGGTATAGAAAAGAGAGTTAAATTTTCAATTAAAGTAAAAGGGAGCATTGACAGGGAAGATGTTAAAATAAAGCTTGATCCGACAAAGCCTGGAAGGCCATTTAAGGGAATAGGAAGCAATTATCGTGTTGAAAACCTGGGAAGAGACTCAGCGGTCATAAATTATTGCCTGGATAATCTGCGGGTGACCTGGGGGCGTATTGCTTTTGATTGGAGAGAATGGCAACCCGAAGAAAATGAAGATCCCCTTATAAATGCCAGGGCTGGTAAACTAAAAAGTGGTTTCTACGACCAAATTAAAATGGCTACGGTTTTGGCAAAGCGCAAGATCCCAATGATAGTGACTATCTGGGCTCCACCTTCCTGGGCAACAGACACTTCCAGACATAACAGGCAGGGGCTGGAACATGATTCAAAGATTTCCCTGGATATTAAAAAGATAAACAAAATCTGTAAATCGATTGCGGATTATATCGAATACCTGAAGACAGACTATGGAATTGAGTTCCCATTATTCAGCTTCAACGAAATTGACTATGGTGTAATGGTCTACCAAACTCCCGACGAACACGCTTTTTATGTGAAAGAAATAGGCAAGTATTTTGCTTCGCGTGGATTAATCACAAAAATGTTGCTTGGAGATACGGGTGCAGGTACTGTAAGATCAAATAAAATCGTTATTCCCGCCGTGGAAGATCCTGCAACCCATGAATATATCGGGGCTGTGGGATTTCACACCTGGCATGGATGCACAGCTCCCGATTTAAAAGCCTGGTTATTATCGGCACAAAAGCTGAATGTGCCTCTAATGGTTGTTGAAGGCGGTCCCAACTCAGCCCAACACCGTTACCCCCAGAACTTTCTCGAAAAGTGGTTTCAACTGTCAGAAATAGATTTGTATTTAAGGGTTTGTAATTATGCACAACCTGTTACAATTATGGAATGGCAGTTATCAACCGATTATTCTGTACTGACCGGCAGTGGTTTGTATGGCGACAATGGTCCATTACGTCCGACCCAACGTTTCTGGAATCTAAAACAGCTTGGGTCAACACCAGAGGGTTCTTTCTCCATCCCTGCAGAAATTGAGGGCTCAAATATTACAGCTGCTGCTTTCGGGGATATTCTAAATGGGATTTACACAATTCATATTGTGAACAATAGTGCGCAACGTAAAGCAATTATCAGTAATATACCTGAGAATATCAAGATTATGAATGTATACAAAACAGATTTCACCAGGGGAATGCAGTGTGCTGATTCTGTTCCTGTTATCAATGGAGTTGCAGAAGTCGTCCTGGAGTCGGCTTGTTATACAACTGTCACCAATGCCATCTTCAAATAGGAAACCTGCTATGCAAATAAAAACCATTTCAAATTCGACAGCTATCAAAGCGACTAAATTTCTTCATCTGGTTTTTTCGTTTAAGCCTCTATGCCTTATATTGACAATTTTTATCTGTCAGATCAGTTTAGCTGTCGCACAGGATAAAAATATTCTGATTGATGAAGGCTTCACTTCCTTAAAGAACTGGAATGAAGTTAAGTTAAATGATGCCACTAAAGGTATTTTCAAACTCAATAATCATTCACTGGAAATAACAAATAACTCCAAAAAAGGATTCTATGGTTTATATAACACAAAGCCCTTAACAGGGAATTTTTATGCTGAAGCAGAATTTGTCGATGACGATGTCATTGGTTTGGCACTGATTGCAAATAAAGACGGAGTACCAGATGTCTCTAATTATACAATGATAGCTGTTTCAAACCATGCAGGAATCACCTTTATCAATCAATATGACCGTCAGAAGAATATTGAAAATGTTCATGATCCAAAAAATATTATTGCGCCTTCCCGCTACGAAGCCAGGCTTGACAGTATGACATTTTCGGTTCCATACCGTTCCACAAATAAAAAAATCAGGATTTTGCACGAATCACTTTCAAACACTTTTCATTTTTATTATGGAACAAAACTCGAAAAATGGAGTATCACAACAAACGACTGGATGGAAGTTGCACCACAATACAGTTGGCTTGCCTCCGATCAGCAGTATTTTGTTGCTTTGGTTTGTCTGGTTTCAGATGATCTGAAACCAAAAACAGCAGTTTTTAAAAACCTTAAAGTTCTTAATACTCCAACTGATGATCTGGATGATAATAATACTGGATTTAAGGCAGCGAAACGAAACTTTTCATGGTCTGGCTTTGAAGGTGATGCCACTGTAATTACGTTTGGAAAAGAATTTGCCAATGATAAAAATATCAAGTTTGTTTTTTGGGACAGGGCCAATAATGCTCCTGCCTGGAGATTGACAAACCAGTTCTTGCTGAATTTTGAGTTTTTTGAAAGCGGGGATACCGTATTTCCCGGTTGCCATGAAGCAATGTCAGACCGGCAACGGCACGGACAATCAGTAACCATTGTCGAAGATAATGAAGTCAGAAAAATCATTCACTGGCACGGAATTCCGATGAATCCGAATTATAACTTCACAGGTGAAGATTATAAAGGCACACTTTTCCCCTATTACGATGAATACTGGACATTCTATCCCGACGGAACAGGAACGCGTGATTTTATTGATATACCCAACCTGGATATTGAGCACCGCCGGAGCTGGGGTCCCGAAATTATTGAAATAATGCCGCTTGGCGGATC
>JAGFXV010000354.1 GCA_017861475.1 Bacillota bacterium
ATACTTTCCCGTTTGCTCTGGTTCAATCGTTGCAGCCCCCCTTTCATTAAAAATAGTTTCTCCGATACAGCGCTATCTCATTAACAAATATTGATCTTTCTTCTCCTTACAACATGCTTTCAAATTCATCCACCAGTCGTGCAAAATATCTCAGGGCGCTTTCAACCGGTTCAGGTGTAGTCAGGTCAACTCCCGCTTTTTGCAGCAAGGCAATCGGATAATCCGCACCACCGGATTTCAGAAATTCAACGTATCTGTCTATTGCCGGCCTGCCTTCCTGGCGAATCGCTTCTTTGATAGCGGTTGCCGCTGAAAAGCCGGTAGCATATTTGTAGACATAAAAGGCTGAGTAAAAGTGTGGAATGCGTGCCCATTCAATATTTATTTCCTCATCCAGAACGACTTCCGGTCCGTAATAAAGCTTATTCAGATCCCGGTAAACAGTACTCATCAACTCTGGCGTTACAGCCTCTCCCTGTTCAGCCCGGTCATGAATGATTTTTTCAAATTCAGCGAACATGGTTTGGCGGTAAACAGTCCCCCGGAATTGTTCCAGATAATGATTGATCAGATACATTTTCTCTTGTTTGTCCTTGCTGTGCTCCAAAAGGTAATCGATCAGCAGCGATTCATTGACAGTCGAAGCAACTTCGGCTACGAAAATTGAATACTGTGCATAAACATATGGCTGGTTGCGGTTGGAATAAAACGAGTGCATGGAATGCCCCATTTCATGGGCCAGAGTGAACAAATCATCCAGTTTGTTATCATAATTCATCAGGATATAAGGCTGCGTGTCATAGGTCCCCCAGGAATAAGCCCCGCTGGTCTTGCCCTCATTTTCGTAAACATCGATCCATCCCTCATTTAATCCTGCCCTGACATTTTCCAGATATTCTTCCCCCAAGGGCTGCAGCGCCTTAAGCATGGTCTGCTGTGCTTCGTCATAGGGAATATTTACTTTATAATCCTTAACCAGTGGAGTATAAATATCGTACATATGCAAATCATCCACACCCAGCTGTTCTTTTCTTATTTTCATGTAACGGTACATCGGTTCCAAATTATTATGCACCGCTTCAATCAGCCGATCATATACTTCCACTGCAACGTTGTCACCATCCAGAGAGGCAGCTATGGCCGAAGGGTATTTGCGGGCACGGGCATAGAAAATATCTTTTTTTACACTGGAACCAAGACTTGCACCCAGCGTATTGATCAATTTTTGGTAGGAACCATAGAGGGCCTTATAGGCATCATCCCGCACCTGACGGTTGGAACTTTCCATAAAACTGCCATAACGTCCTTTGGTAAGTTCAACTTCATTACCTTTCTCATCCTTGATTACCGGAAATTTGATATCCGCATTATTCAGCATGGTGAAAATATTGGAGGAAGCCATGGAAATATCGGCTGCCATGGCCAGCAATCTCTCTTCCGGTGCAGATAGAATATGCTCCTTCTGGCGAAGGATCTCTTCCAGCGCATGCTGGTAAATCGCCAGGTCTTTATTCTGCTGCATATATTTTTTCAATTCTGTTTCGGGTATCGTAAGGATTTCCGGCACAATATAAGCTGATGCGCTGCTGGCTTCCACACCCAATCTCTCCGCCCGGTCAAAAAGCGCCTGGTAGACATGATTGGCATTATTTTCATCCCGACGCATACGAGCGTAAACATACAGCTTTTCAGCAATCCTTCCCATATCATCGGAAGTCTGCATAACCCTCAGCAATGCTTCGGGGGACTCCGCCATGGTCCCCTGCAAAGCAGCTATTTGGCCAATCATTTGCTGCAATTTTTTAAAATCATCTTCCCAATTTGTTTCATTCGCATATATTTTCTCCAGATCCCACTTATATTTGTCATCCATCTCTTCTCTTTTTTTTGTATGCTGATCAGCCAAAGTCTAATCCTCCCATTAATACATTTTTACAATTGGTGTATACATTTATTCTAACCACTTACCGTCATAAATAACATACTGCTTGTATAAAGCAAAACATATATGGAGATTATTTTTAAACAACTGCAATGATTGTTAAAACTGCCGGTATGATTTACACTTAAAGAAATATCAGGAAGAGAGGGAGATAACAATGGCAAATTTAAAAAGTTATATCAACATCCTATCAATGGCTGTTGAAAACGAAGTGGAAGCATATGAGTTTTATTTGGATGTATCTCAAAAGGTTGAAGACCCCAACATTAAATCCATTTTTAAAGGATTGGCTGAACAGGAACTGGGGCACAGAGACCTTTTATCTTCCTTTCTAAATAATGATGCCCGGCCCCTGAATTTCACCCAGGTTCCCGATTATAAAGTATCTGAAACCGTAGCCAAACCCAGATTGTCATTGCAGATGAAACCGGCGGATGCAATCGCGCTGGCTATGAAAAACGAAGAAGAAGCCATGAATATGTATAATAGTCTGGCCGACAGCAGTTCTGACCAGGAACAAAAAAATCTGTTTGTGAATTTATCCAACATGGAAAAAGGCCACAAAGCTCAACTGGAAGATCTCTACACCAACATGGCGTTCCCGGAAGTCTGGTAGTCTTTTTTATCGGAGGTGTCGACTTTGATATTGGATCATCTGGGCGTAATTGTCAGTGATTGTGCTAAATCTGCACATTTTTATTGTGATGGATTGGGCTGTACCCTTTCCGAGCGCTGGCAGACGCCTGAACTGAAAGCCGTTAACCTGCACTGCGGAAAATTGATCATTGAGCTTCTTGAATATGTTGATTCTTCCCCACAGACTGCAAGTACAGGAGTTATCAATCATCTGGCTTTCTCAGTAGCTGATATCGATGCTCAGATTGAACGATTAAAAAAATTGGGGGCAGTATTTGAAACTGCTGCCCCCAAAATACTCGCCAGTGGTAAAAAAATCATCTTCTTTCATGGGCCGGACGGGGAAAGAATAGAACTGGTGCAGAATATTTAATTCCTAATCTGCCACGCTATTCCACAATATTTCACAAATATCCAATACTTTTACCTGTTCGTCCTGACCAGCTTCCTTGACCCCATCGGAGATCATGGTCATACAAAAGGGACAATTGCTGGCAATCAATTC
>JAGFXV010000043.1 GCA_017861475.1 Bacillota bacterium
TGGATTGGAATCCCCGCAACAACGTTTACTGCTGGGTAAACCTAGACAGGGCAGACTTTATCTGCGCGCACGCCACGAGGGAAACAATGTATTCATAGAAGTAGAAGATGACGGGGCAGGCATTAAAACCAGCAAGGTGCGTGCCCGGGCAGTTGAAAATGGATTGCTGGGCATGCTGGAAGCGGAGCAGCTGAGTGACGAGGCTGCCAATATGTTGATATTTGAATCCGGTTTTAGTACCGCAGATACAGTTACTGATATTTCTGGCCGGGGAGTAGGCATGGATGTAGTGAAAAGCAAGATCGAAGCCATGAACGGAGAAATCATTGTCAATTCCAGACCCGAATCGGGCAGCTTGTTCAGAATCAAACTGCCGCTTACATTGGCAATCATTCAGGCCATGATGGTGACCGTTCAGAATGAGATTTATGCCATCCCCCTTACTTCTGTAGACGAAACGACCATGATCAGTGCAAAAGACATAAAGGACATCCAGGGGCAGGAGTTTATAACCCTAAGAGGCAGTATACTGCCATTACTGCGTTTGGCCCGCCTGGTCGGCTTGGCTGAGGATGGCTGCGATTCTGAGGATATATACGTTGTGGTGGTGCATCAAGGCAGCAAGCAATTTGGTCTGGTAGTCGATACACTGATCGG
This sequence comes from Bacillota bacterium, assembly GCA_017861475.1. Classification (GTDB taxonomy): domain Bacteria; phylum Bacillota; class Syntrophomonadia; order Syntrophomonadales; family Syntrophomonadaceae; genus Syntrophomonas_B. Next base: position 658 of record JAGFXV010000043.1, read on the forward strand.
TCAGCAGGAAATTGTTATCAAGAGCCTCGGCAAGATATTGGACAACATTCCCGGCATAGCCGGAGCTATTATCTCAGGTGACGGCAATGTATGTCTGATTCTGGATATTATGACTTTGTTTTAAGGGGTAATGCAATGAACCTTTCCAATCCAAACGAAATGGAAAAAAACCAGGAAAAAATCCAGGTGGTGGTCTTCCATCTGGCCGGAGTCGAATATGCGGTAGAAATAACGTATGTCGAGGAGATCAACCGGTTCATGAACATTACCCGTGTACCTCACGCGCCTTCATATATAGAAGGAGTTATTAATCTGCGCGGCAGTATCATTCCAATCATTAATCTGCACAAGAAATTTAGCCTTGCCGGCCAAAAATTTGATAATTATACTCGTATCATTGTCCTAAAAATCAATGACATAGAGGCAGCCATTATTGTTGACAAGGTGTCAGAAGTTATGTTTCTGGATGTTGCCAATATTACTGAGGATACTCAGTTTTTCAGCCCCATCAATGCTGAAGTTATTGAGGGAATGGTCAAAGTTGAAGACCGACTGATTATTGTACTGGATCTGATAAAATTGTTTGCTTAGGAAATTGATTGATCGGGGTGAGAATTTTGAAAGAGGGTTGGGACAAAATATCTCAGGTGCAACTTGATGTACTCCGTGAAGTAGCCAATATTGGTGCTGGTAATGCTGCTAATGCGCTGGCTACCATGCTCAAATCCAAAATTCAAATTAGCGTACCGAGGGCAAAAATCATGCCTTTTGCTGATGTGCCCGATTTCATGGGTGGTGCTGAAGCTCATGCCGTGGCCATTTATTTCCATGTAAGCGGGCTTGTTCAAGCAAGCATATTATTGGTCATGCCCATTGAAAAAGCAGCTCAGCTGGTGGAAATGTTGTTGGGTACCTGCAACGCATCATCGACCGGTTCATTTACAGATTTTGAATATTCAGCCTTGATGGAACTGGGGAATATTCTCTCGTCATCCTATTTAAATGCCCTGTCGTCTTTTACCAAGATGTCATTTAAACCTTCTCCTCCTGCTTTGGCAATCGACATGGTTGGGTCTATATTAAACACGATCCTGTGCCAGTATGGTGAAGTATCTGAAATGGTCCTGGTTATGGAAGCTGGCTTTAAAAAAGACAAAGTGGATGTAGTGGGCAATATATTTCTACTGCCGGAACCAGAAACAATGGATAACATTTTTACTTCACTTGGAGTGATTGTTTAATGGGAGAACTGTTCCAGGTGGGTATGGGCGATTATAAATTGGCCAAGCCCCCTGATAAACTAATAACTGCCGGTCTGGGTTCCTGCATCGGCATATGTTTGCTTGACCCCAAAAGCAGAATAGCCTGTATGAGTCATATCATGTTGCCCTGCAGTCCAAATGATAAACCAATTGGTAATCCGGGCAAATATGCAGATAGCGCTATTATTGCCGCTTTGGATGCCATGAAGAAAATGGGGGCAGATACAGACCATTTGGTGGCCAAAATAGCCGGCGGTGCACAAATGTTTCGCTTTTCAGGCAACAGCAGCATTTTTAGAATTGGGGAACGCAATGCCATTGCAGTGGAAGAAAATCTGGAGAAAAATAAAATCAGACTATTGAATAAAGACATTGGCGGCAATGTTGGACGAACGATAATTTTTGATCCCGCTAACGGGGAGTTGTCGATTCGCACCATCAAAGAGGGTCAAAAGGTTATTTAACCATACGATTTTCAATTTATTTTAGCCAATTCGATTTCAAATAGGTTCGTGTTGGCAAAATATTATAACCAATCTTGCCAACACTCTGGTTTATATGCTATATTATCAGATGGTGATTACACACGTTGCTGGATCGGATGGGGTTGTGCTTTAAAGTCCCTCACCGAAATGAAACAACGGAGGAAAATAAAACAAACAGGAGGTATTTGAATGTCAGTTATTACCATGAAACAGTTACTCGAAGCCGGGGTACATTTCGGCCATCAGACCAGAAGATGGAACCCCAAAATGGATACCTACATTTACATGGAGAGAAATGGTATCTACATCATTGATCTGCAGCAGACCGTTAAGAAGTTTGATGAAGCTTATGCTTTTGTCAAAGAAGTGGTTGCGGACGGAAAAGGAATTTTGTTTGTAGGCACGAAAAAGCAAGCCCAGGAGACAATCAAGGATGAAGCTATCCGTTGTGGAATGTATTTTGTCAACCAGCGTTGGCTGGGCGGCATGCTGACCAACTACAAAACCATTCGCAAAAGAGTCATGCGCTTAAAAGAACTTGAAAGAATGGAATCCGATGGAACCTTCGATGTGTTGACGAAAAAGGAAGTCGCTCATCTGAGAAATGAAGCGGAACGTTTGGAAAGATTTTTGGGCGGGATCAAAGATATGGATAAACTGCCCGGAGCCGTTTTCATCGTTGATCCCCGCAAGGAAAGGATCGCCGTAGCCGAAGCAAGAAAGCTTCATATTCCTGTCGTCGCTATTGTTGATACCAATTGCGATCCGGATGAAATTGATTACGTCATACCTGGTAACGATGATGCCATCAGAGCCGTTAAATTAATCTCAGCCAAGATCGCTGATGCAGTATTGGAAGGTCGTCAGGGAGAACAGATTACCGCATAAAGATCAGGAGAAGGGGTGAGGTTTAAAACAAACGCGCCCCTTTTTTATACATTAACTATAATGCAGGAAAAATTGCACAGGAGGTTATTGAATAATGGAAATCACAGCCGCATTGGTAAAAGAACTGCGCGAAAGAACCGGCGCAGGTATGATGGATTGTAAAAAAGCACTGGTCGAAATGGAAGGCGATATCGAAAAAGCCATTGATGAACTGAGAACCAAAGGACTGGCCAAAGCTGCCAAAAAAGCGGGACGGGTAGCCAGTGAAGGCGTTGTTATATCATATATTCATGGTGGAGGCCGTATTGGTGTTCTCGTTGAAGTAAACTGCGAAACTGATTTCGTAGCCAAAACTGATGAATTTAAACAACTGGCCTATGATATAGCCATGCAGATCGCCGCCACCAACCCTGTATGCATAGGCCGTGAACAGGTGCCGGAAGAATTGCTGAACCGGGAACGTGAAGTACTGAGAGCCCAGGCTCTGGAAGAAGGAAAGCCGGAGAAAATCATCGACAAGATGGTAGAAGGCCGGATCGAGAAATATTACAAAGAAAACTGCCTGCTCGAGCAAGGATTTATCAAAGATCCTGACAAAAACGTGCAGGAATTGATCCACGAGAATATTGCTAAAATCGGGGAAAATATATCTGTAAGAAGATTTGCCCGCTATGAACTGGGTGAAGGCATAGAAAAAGAAGAGTCCGATTTCGCTGCCGAAGTAATGTCTCAGATCAAGTCCTGATCCTGAGCATCGCTGACGTTGGGATAATGGGGGAGGTATTCACTATGCAGGAACCCAAATATAAACGCATCATCTTAAAACTGAGTGGGGAAGCCCTGGCAGGAGACAATGGCTATGGTATTGAACACAATACTATCACCTCCATTGCCCGTCAGATAGTGGAACTTACCGAAATGAACGTGGAAGTAGCCATCGTCGTGGGCGGAGGCAACATCTGGCGTGGAGTAGCCGGCAGTGCACGCGGCATGGACCGTGCCACCGCCGACTACATGGGAATGCTGGCCACGGTCATCAATGCGCTGGCATTGCAGGATGCACTGGAAAGCGAAGGCGTAGTAACACGGGTTATGTCTGCCATAGGCATGCAGGCTGTGTGCGAACCCTATATACGGCGTCGGGCCATACGTCATTTGGAAAAAGGACGTGTGGTGATTTTTGCAGCCGGTACCGGTAATCCGTATTTTTCAACCGATACCACTGCTGCACTGCGCTCTGCCGAAATAGAGGCAGACGCTATTTTAATGGCTAAAAAAGTTGACGGTGTCTACGATTCCGATCCTCGTACCAATCCCGATGCCAAAAAATATAACCATTTAGACTACATTGACGTTCTCAATCAGGGTCTGGCAGTAATGGATTCAACCGCTGCCTCCCTGTGCATGGACAATAAAATTCCGATTATTGTGTTTAATTTAACCGTGGAAGGAAATATATTAAAGGCGGTAATGGGTGAGAATATTGGCACCTATGTAGGGAGGTTATAGAATGATCAATGATATTTTAAATGATTCAGAAGATCGTATGAAAAAAACCATCGACCATATGCTGGGTGATTTCGCCAGCATGCGTGCCGGGCGCGCCAATCCTGCCATGCTTGACAAAATAATGGTGAATTATTATGGCGAACCGACTCCTATCAACCAGATGGCCAACATCAATGTACCCGAAGCCAGACTTTTGGTCATCCAGCCTTGGGACAAAAGCAGTATCAGCGATATAGAAAAAGCCATCATGAAATCAGACCTGGGCATTACCCCCAGTAATGATGGCAATGTTATCCGCCTGGCAGTGCCCCAGCTTACCGAGGAAAGAAGAAAGGACGTCGTCAAAACCGTTAAAAAGCGCGGTGAGGAAGCCAAGGTAGCCATTCGCAACATACGCCGGGAAGGCAACGATCTCATCAAGGCCAGTGAAAAAGACAAGCTGGTTTCTGAAGATGAAAGCAAAAAAGGCCTCGACAGTATCCAGAAGCTGACCGACAAATATATTAAAGATATCGATGCCGCCTTGCAGGTTAAAGAAAAGGATATTATGGAAGTATAGTAGTCTGCGTTACCTAAACCTTTAGGCGACACAGACTATAAAGTAATTTGTCGCTGGATTATGACTGCTGAAATGGTTATAATAGTAACGAATCACCCCCATAAAAATGGGGGTTTTGTTATATGCCGGCTACCTAAAACTTTATGCATAATCCTCTGCAAGACTTTTAGCGGTTATGCCGTAAATAAGTTAAGCCAGTATGGCGGAGAGAAGGGGTTTAATTGGCTCGCAAACTTAACACATCTTCCTTGAACAAAGACAGAATGCCCCGACATGTAGCCATTATTATGGACGGTAACGGACGTTGGGCCAAAAAAAGATTTATGCCCCGGACTATGGGCCACCGCGCCGGCATGGCTTCACTGAAAAAAGTAGTGCGTGCCTGCGACGATATGGGTATAGCCATCCTGACCGTTTTTGCCTTCTCCACTGAGAATTGGAAAAGACCCCGCGATGAAGTAAGTTACCTTATGCAACTGCTGACTGAGTTCATGCGAAAGGAACTGGACGAACTGCATCAGAATAATGTGCGTATTCAGGTCCTCGGAGACTACAATGCCACGCCCCCCGAATGCCGGATCGAAATAAAAAGAGCCCTTGAAATGACTCGTGACAACACTGGCTTGATCTTCAACATCGCCCTGAATTATGGAAGCCGCAAGGAAATCCTGGATGCAGCCAAAACCCTGGCTGCCAAAGTTACTGCCGGTGAAATAAAAGTCGAAGAGGTAACCGAAGAAATATTTTCCGGCTTATTGTATACTAAGGGTATGCCGGATCCGGATCTGCTGATCCGCAGTTCCGGTGAAATGAGGATTAGCAACTTCATGCTCTGGCAGATTGCTTACACTGAAATTGTAGTCACTGATACCCTATGGCCTGATTTCACTGAAGATGACCTTGTACAGGCTGTGGTGGAATACCAGCATCGGGATCGCAAATTCGGCGGGCTCAACAAATAACCGGAAGGAAAACCATATGCTTAAAACCAGAATCATATCTGCAGTGATCGGGATTCCCGTGCTGCTGTTTATATTATATCAGGGCGGCCTGGCATGGACTGCTCTGTTTGTTCTCCTGGCTGTTATTGCTTTGTATGAGTATCTTGATATGATGAGAAAAGATGGCCATAAACCACAGTTTATAATTGCTTATGGGCTCCTTTTTGTCATGCTTTTCCGTGAGCAGGCTGCCCAATATTTCCTGCCGCTTTTAATGGCAGTCATTATGTTGATGGTGCTGGAATGTGTTCTCATGTACCCGAAATTCAGCCTGGAAGACATCGCCATAAATTTTCTGGGTACTTTTTACATTGGCTTTTTGTTCAGCTTCGCGCAGCAGATGCTCAAAATCGAACAGCCCTTTTTTGCAATGTTGGTGGTGCTGCTGATTACCTGGGGATCGGATATTGGCGGTTATTTGTTCGGACGGCTCTGGGGGAAAAATAAGATGACTCCCTTGTTAAGCCCCAACAAAACCTGGGCCGGTGCAGCCGGGGGGCTCATCCTGGCATCCGTCGTCGCAGTTGCCTTTGGTTGTTTTTTCCCCTTGGATGGATTGACAGTCGGACAGATTCTGTTTATGGCTGTACTTGGTTCCGCTGCCGCCCAGTTGGGAGACCTGTTTGAATCAGGCATGAAACGCTATTTTGGCGTCAAGGACTCCGGCAATATTATTCCCGGACATGGCGGAGTGCTGGATCGGTTTGATAGTTTTATGTTGGTCCTGCCGGTTATTTATTATTTTATTTATTTCTGTCGTTAACCTTTGGGAAAGCAAGCTCATTAAATGCTGACATCGTTAATAGAATTAAATGAGGTGAGCGATTTGGATAATGAAACAAAGAAGAATCTGCAAGTACTGCTCAAAATAAGCAGCATAGTTATAGCCATGTTTGGTCTCTATCTGCTTTTAGTATATATTTTTCCGATCCTTGGCAGCATTCTGTCTTATATTCCAAAATTATTTCTGCCCTTTATTTTTGCCATCCTGATCGCGGTGCTTATTGAACCGGTAGTTAACTTTTTTGAAGCCAGACTGCGTTTTAAACGAGTTTTAGCGGTCTTGACCAGTCTTTTACTTGTGATTGGAGGTTTTATCTATATCGTATCCTCACTGGTTTCCGTTATTATCAAACAGCTTACCACCATTTACAAGGCGACCCAGTCCAATGCGGACTCGATGATTCCGGAAATTATCAGCAAGATCAGTGATGTGCGCCTGTTTTTCCTGCGCCTTGATTTGCCGGTGCAACTTCAGGATACCATGCAGGCCAGCATTCAAAAGGCGATCGAATGGGGACAACATATGATCAGTGTAGTTATTAACGGTTTGGTTTCATTTGTGACCATGCTGCCAGGCCTGATGATATTCCTTATGATAGCTACTGTGGCCACGTTTTTTATTATCAAGGACCGGGCGCTGATCAGGAGTTTCATTCTGCATATCATACCTCCCGGTATGCGCGATTCGTCCCAAAATATTCTGGGCAGATTGATCAAAGCGTTTGTAGGCTTTGTCAAAGCTTACAGCATTTTAATATCTGTTACCTTTGTCCTGACACTGGTGGCACTAAAGATTTTGAGCGTACAATATGCCCTCACGCTGGCCTTGCTTATTGCTATTGCAGACATATTGCCAGTTTTGGGCCCGGGTACCATTTATATCCCCTGGATTGTCTGGGAATTCATTTCCGGCCAAATAGGCATGGGGATCGCTTTGTTGGTGGCATACGTCATTATTTCGGCGGTGCGCCAGTTCCTGGAACCCAAGATCGTGGGTGACAATATCGGTCTGCACCCCTTGGCAACCTTGATGTCCCTCTATGTTGGTCTGAAATTAGGCGGAGTAGTGGGGATGATCATGGGCCCGGTATGTGTCGTCATATTTATTGCCATTTACCGGACCGGTTTGCTGGACCGTTTTGACTGGAGGAAAACCGTTGACTGAAAACATTGTTAATCTGGTTGTTTTAGGATCGACCGGATCAATAGGCCGGCAGGCCCTGGAGG
>JAGFXV010000044.1 GCA_017861475.1 Bacillota bacterium
ATTGTAGTTTACATAATAAAATATATAGTAAACGAGAACAGATAATATAAAAAAACAAGCCCGGTTATTGTACCGGACTTGTAGAGATGTAAATAATCTTCTGGTAATTAACTGAAACTAATCTGCACTACGGATAAGATCAAAAATATACCGGTGACAGCCATTCCTATCAGTAACGTAAAATATCCTCCCTGCTGGCTGAATTGATACAACCGTTTGGCATTGGCATTGTTAAATAAATAAAGATTAATGGCCAATACGACCAGAAGGATGATCAGCCGGTCTGCCCCTGAATTCGGAAAGAAGATAGCTACATAAAGACAGAATACCGCTAAAAATAAGTTATTTAATCTGGTGTAGAGCATAAAATAGCGGTCCGTATGCATATCGTGCCCTTTTTTTTCGATCGGTATTGTTTCCATATCCAATATTTGTATTTCTTTGCCGGTCTTTTCAGCAATCTTTTTCGCCAGGGAATCGTCCTGCGGGGTGATCCCCAAAAAGCCCCGCTTGGTTTTTAAATACAAGAAACCATTTTTCGCGTGGGTGCCGTACATTCTGACCGGTCCGACACCTTTAAGCTGAAACAGACCGACAACATAGCCGGGCCAGGTCATGGACATAAATGGAAATAGATTACTTCTTCCTTCGATCTGGATGATTTCGTCAATTTCATCCCAGGCAATATGCTTTTTGGCCACGCCCCATACCAATAAAAAGGTGTCATCGTTGACTACGTATTTTAATCTGATTGCACCCAGGACCAGGTAAATATAGACGACTAGAAATAAATATGCCGGTATATACAACAATACTTTCAGCGCGTTATCATCAGGCCCCAGAGAATAACTTATGCCCCAGAATGAAAATCCAAAAACCAATATGCCAACGATGATCCCGTATAAAGCCCCAAAAGATTTCTTCGCTTTAAAAGTCATATAATCCCCTCCCCCTTTTAGATTATAGGCTTAATAATTATAGAATCCTTTTCCTGTCTTTTTCCCATAGTAGCCTGCTCTGACCATGGTTGAGAAAAATGGATGCGGACGATATTTGGGATCCCTGAATTCATTGTAGAAACCCAGCATGACAGCATGAAGGTTGTCCAAACCGATCATATCAGCGAGCTGCAGTGGTCCCTGTGACATTCCTGCCCCCAGGATCATAGCCTGATCGATTGCTTCTTTATCTGTACCCTCAGCGAATAACCAGATGGCTTCATTGATATAAGGCAGTAATATACGGTTGACGATGAATCCAGGACTTTCCCGATTGAGAAGTACATTTTCTTTGCCTATGCCAGCAACGAAGTTACGTGCGATCTCTACGGTTTGATCTGACGTTTCCATACCTCGGATCAGTTCGACTAATTTCATGTAGGGTACGGGATTTAGAAAATGAATGCCCAAAACTTTGTCCGGTCTCCTGGTGGACGCTGCAATCTCAGTAATAGAAAGAGACGAAGTGTTGGTAGCCAGAATAGTATGTGGCGGACATATGTTATCCAGCTCGGCAAAAATCTGTCTCTTAACGGCAATGTTTTCTACGACAGCTTCAATAACCAGATCAGCATCATTCAATTCTGCAAGATCGATCGTGCCATGAATGCGGCTTAAAATTTCGGGGATTTGATTTTCTTCCAGGTTGTTTCTCTCGACCAACTTGTTCAGATTGTCGGCAATTGTTTTCATTCCGTCCTTAACCAGCGATAACTGCAGGTCGCGAAGAATGACTTCAAAACCTGCCTGAGCGGCAACCTGAGCGATCCCGGCACCCATGATGCCGGCACCCAATACCGCAATCTTCTTCACTTCGTTCATCCCCCCATTTTATGGATTATGAAAATCTATCATCAATTTCAGCGATCGCCGAAACTGATTCCCATTGCACGTGCCGTTCCCACCAATTCTCCCTCAGGATCTACTTTCTTCAAATCCTTAATAGCTTCAACGATAGGGACAGTTTCAATATTTGCCCCTCTGAGACTGACCATGCTGCCGAATTTGCCATCCATGACTGCATGTACGGCTGCGACTCCGTAACGGCTGGAAATGATACGATCATATGGAATCGGCATTCCTCCGCGCTGCAGGTGGCCCAGAACGGTCACTCTGGTTTCAATAGCACTTATATCTTCTATTTCCTGGGCCAGTTTATTACCGACTCCGCCCAGGCGAACCGGGTCATGACTGTTAGGTACGAGTTTTTGTACCACCATTTCACCGCCCGCCGGAATTGCTCCTTCGGCTACCACAATAATGCTGAATTTTTTGTTCTGTTCGTAGCGCTGGTGGATTTTGTTAATGATATATTCCAAGTTAAATGGTATTTCAGGTATTAAAATTACATCTGCTCCACCGGAAATACCGGCATGTAAACTGATCCAACCTGCATATCGGCCCATTACTTCCAAAATCATGACCCGATGGTGTGATTCCGCAGTCGTATGCAGACGATCGAGGGCTTCAGAAGCCGTATTAACAGCCGTATTGAAACCAAAGGTAACATCGGTTGCCATCAGATCATTGTCGATCGTTTTGGGAACGCCCACCAGTTTGACACCCTTGCGATAGAAATGATCGGCAATGTGCAATGAGCCATCTCCGCCAATTACGATCAGGGCATCGACTCCGAGGTTGTTCAAATTGGCTATGGCACGATCAGATTCATCTGAAGACTCGGTTTGTCCATTCACGATGCGATGAAAATTAAAGGGGTCGTCCCGATTGCTGCTGCCTAGAATGGTTCCGCCGGTATGGCCGATACCAGACACTGCCTTAAGATCCAAGGGCATATATGAATTTTCGACCATTCCTTTAAAGCCATCCTGAAAGCCTATCACTTCGCAACCATATTCAATAATTGCAGCCTTGGTAACAGCTCTTATCACTGCATTAAGACCGGGACAGTCTCCCCCGCCGGTTAAAACCCCTATTTTTTTTATTTCTTTCAAAAGATAACCTCCTTTGCAGCCATACTTTAATATGTTTGCTTTATTAAGGCAATTAGACGATTTAATCGTAAATGATCCATTGTTTTTTTTATTCGGCAAGAAATGGCAGATACCTTTATTGTGGTTTTAATGGCAACAATAAACGGATTTTATTAATTAATTTGATTTCAATATTATCACTTGTATCTTTAAATCACCAATAAATTCGCTTTAAATTTTGTCGTTTTTGAATCCGGCCAGATATACAGCATACTCAAGCGGCCGGCTGAATGTGTTGTGGACAATTATTTTGGACATTTCCGTCTGGGTTGTCTTGCGGGGTTTGGAGTTTACTTCAATCAGCCAGAGCCGGCCTTTTTTGTCGATCCCGATGTCCAGACCTAATTCGCCGAAAATACTCTCACTGTTTGACTCCAACGTATTGGCAATCATCTCACATACTTTTTCCATCTCTTGATTTTTTTCGGCAATCAAGTCTTTGTTGTTATGAAATATTTGCTTTAATACAACTACACTGCGTTCGCTTCTGCCTCCACTGCTGAGATTGGTTATGCTGCTCTTCGGTGCTGCTACTCTGACAAATTTTTTGCTGATCGCCCATGTACCTTGACCGTTTTTTTGATAAATGATGCGAATATCAAAAGCTGAATTTTGATATTTAATCAAATCGATCCCCTGCTGAACAATATAAGATTTGTTTTTTGTGATGGATTCAATTTTGCTGAGAAAATCAATGGAATTGCCTGCCGTTATGCGACGTATCCTTTGACAACCGAACAAACCATGAATGAGCCCGGTATCTTTATCTTTTCTGGCCTTAACGATCCCTTTTCCCTGGCTGCCGTTGGAAGGCTTAATAAATACTACTTTGTGATTATTCAACATATTGGCAAGGTTTACAGGAGTAAGCAGTTTGGTTTCGGGCAGGTAGGAGGACAATTCTTCATTGGTGCTCAGCAGTTTGTAGACCCTCCATTTATTTAAAAAGGACGGATTAAAGTATTTCAGGCCATCAATACTCATGAGTCTGCGTCGGGCTGATTTTATGTTTTCTCGTGCTTCTATGGCCCGGCTGGGAATGCGGTCATATACGACATCTGGCAGCGGATAGCGTGATTCTGCCCAGATACCGCTATGTTCAGTAATTCTTTTATAAACATAGCCCCGCGTAGTTTTGCTTGGCCAGTCAATACAGGAGGGAGTAAAAACAAAGATTTCAGCTGCCATTTTTGCGCCAATCTCACTGAGGTAAATCAACTCTGCCTGCAGGCTTTTCGGGTCATATTCGCTTCTATTGGGCAGGCCATTAACGAGTATTCCGATATAAGGGCCTAATTGCAGCAGATTTGCATCTTTATCGTAGCGTATTTGCATGTTGCGGTCTGATTTTACATGTAAATATTGTGCCAAATCGGATGAAAGCCTAAAAGGTTTGGCCAAATCGCGTTTCACTTCCAATCGGCATGGCATGGATATCATGCCGGCTCTGACCGTAATAATGGCATGGGGATCCAATTGTAGTTTTTTTATAAGACGGTTGGCAATAGTAATTTGCATGGTGTTAATCATCCTCATTTTTGATATTGATTCGATCAAAAGCCCGCCAGATAGATTGAATATTCTATAGGTCTGCGTACAGACAAGAGTCTGGATTCATTATCTTTCATAAGTGAAAATATTTTGCGGGCGGGTTTCAGATTGGCTTCGATCAACCATATCTTTCCATGCTGGTCGACCCCGATATCAATGCCCAGCTCACCGGTAGGACCGAGTCTGGTTTCCAGCGTGCGGGCGGTTTCCAAGGCCAGAAAATCTATATCATTCATGATTTCTCTGACCTGTGTTTTGTCAAAGTAATGGTTTAGAAGCGTTTGCACATCGCCAACGCTGCCGCCGCCTGAAATATTACTGGTGATGGAGCCTGATTTTCCAATCCGGAATGCGTCGCCGGTTACCATCCAGTTTCCATTGCGGTTTTTTTGCGTCATTACCCGCAGATCCATAATGCAACCATCCTTGCGCAGCAAATTTATCTGTTGCTGAACAAGATAGCGTTTTGTACCCATAAATGATCGCAACTTGCGCTCCAGTTCCTGCAGGCTGCCTGCTTTTTCAGATATCTGACGCTGATTGATATGATATTGGTATTCATATGATTTGGGACGTACGCTCTGACTGACTTTAATGATATTTTTGCCCTGTGAACCGGTGATTGGTTTCATATAAACATGATGATATTTATTCAGCATTTCATTTAGATCGCTGAAACTATTGATCAGACGCGTATCAGGAAGATACTTTACGAGCCTGGAGTTTTGGATCAAGGTTTTATATGTTCCCCATTTGCCTATTCCCGGCGGATTGAAATATCGTACACCCATTTTCTGCAGGCTTTGGCGTACAGAATACCGGTTAAATTCACTGTTGCAGCGGGGATAGATAACATCAGGAAGAGGATACAATCCTTTTACCCATACATTATTGTGGCAGGTGAAGCCGCGAACCTGAGCTTTTATTAAATCCAGGTCCTTCATACTAAAGGCAAAACAAACCGCTCCCATGGATTGAGCCTGCTCAATCAATTGACGGATAAAGAAAGACTGCATGCCAAAAGGTTTCGATCTGTCCGGTTTTAAGTTGGCCGCAATACCGATATAAGGTCCAATGCGGATAATATGTTTATGATTAATGATGGCGTAAGGCATGTTGCTCTGGATTCCTGTTTTAGCTATTATAGCGGGATTTATTTTCAAATTTTCTGAGGATAACAGTGCATCAGCGGCTACATGCATTGTGAAACGAGATTGGCCAAATTGCAATGTTATCGCTTGTTTATCCGTAAGATCAAGTTTATTCATCATATCTTGACTGACCAGCAGTGAATGAACGTCCAATTTTGCATCACTGCTGATTTTTACATGCAAATCAGGTAGCATCATGTGTCTCCAATTCATTGCTTTCTTAACCTACAATATGAAAAACGGAATTACTTTGTTAACATTGGGTGTTTTGTATTTCAATCGCTTGAATTTGGCAGGATTTATAGATACTATAAAAAAGTTGAGGTGATTATATGAGAGTCATAAGCGCTTGTTTATGCGGAATAAATTGCAAATATAACGGCGACAATAACCAGCACGATGAATTCATGAAAGAACTACGGGATGGACAGGTATTGCCTCTCTGTCCGGAGCAACTTGGAGGCTTGACGACCCCGCGGAGTGCCTGTGAAATTGAAGGTGGTACCGGGGAAGATGTTCTTGCCGGTCGGGCTAGAGTTATAAATGCAGTTGGCGATGATGTAACAGAGTTCTTTGTAAAAGGTGCGCAGGAATGTCTGGCTGTGATGCGGCAGGCCGGTATTGATGAAGCCGTTTTGCAGCGCCGCAGCCCGTCCTGTGGAGTGGAAAAAATTTATGACGGAAGCTTTTCCGGTCATTTGATTGCAGGCGATGGCGTAACCGCTGCACTTTTAAGAAAGCATGGAATAAAAGTCTGGAATGATGAAGATTATCTCCAGCATAAAGGAGAGGTTTAAATTTGAAAGCAATCAGTCTTTTTTCAGGTGGACTGGATTCACAAATAGCTGTATGTGTGATCAAAGATCAGGGAATCGATGTCGTTGGAATTAATTTTGTAACCCCATTCTTTGGGGCGCAGGAAAGGACCCGACAGGCGGCCAGAGATTTGGGGATCGAATTTCATTTTCTTGATATCGGTCCCGATTACATGGATGTACTCAAAAAACCGGTTTATGGATACGGAAAAAATATGAATCCCTGCATCGATTGTCACGCCTATATGTTTAAACGGGCCGGAGAATATTTGCAGGAATTTAATGCCAATTTTCTTATTTCGGGAGAAGTTTTGGGGCAGCGTCCCATGAGTCAGAACAAATCAGCTTTGCAGGCAGTGAACAAATTATCCGGACAGCAAGGTCTTATCCTTCGGCCGCTTTCCGCCAAATTGCTTGAATCTACCATCCCGGAGAAAGAAGGCTGGGTTGATCGCAGTCGTTTGTTGGATATAAGTGGTCGGAGTCGTGCCCGCCAAATGCAGTTGGCGGAGCATTATGGAATAAAAGATTATCCCAGTCCGGCCGGTGGGTGTCTGCTGACGCAGGAGAACTTTGCCAAAAGGCTGCGTCTCCTCCTGGCCCTCAATCCGGATGCCAATTCACAAGATACGGAAATTTTAAAAACCGGCCGGCATTTATATTTAAATAATGATCAATTGCTGGTGATCGGCCGGAACCATGATGAAAATATTAATCTGGAGGAACTGGCCAATGAGAATGATTATTTAATCAAAGTAGTTGACCGTCCCGGACCTTTGGGGCTATTGCGGTTACATCGAATGGATGATCAAGCCGAGACGGACCTGGCGGCCCGGATCGTAGCTCGCTACAGCGACGCCAGGCTGGATGATATAGCAAATATGAAAATAAGCAGGTTGGCAGGTGAGGAAATATCACTGCAGGTGGTTCCATTGCCGGCGGAAGAAGTACCGGATTTGGTATAGCTCCAGCTCATTGCTCGAAAATAGAGGTATCTATACGGGCAAACATAGCCTTGTATCCTTCTTTGGTGGGATGCGCGCCATCAGCATTCAGAAGCTCGGTCAGGATTTGTCCGTTTTGACTGAAAAAGGCCATATGAAAATCAATGATCGGCATGCCCTGTTGATCTGCGTACTCTTTTATCCAATTTCTTATACGCTGGGTGAGTTTTTCAATATATTCATCATCAACAGCGGTAGGCATGCCGAATATGACCTTTATGTCATGTTCGGCAGCTTTTTCAGCCATAGCGCGCAAATTCCAGACGATGCGGTCAAAGCTTTCCTGCCAGACAATATCATTGATCCCGCCCATTATGATCAAATGGGTGGGATTTGCTTTCAGAACGGCCTTGTCAAATCTCTCCATCATCTGGGAGGTCGTATTGCCGGGTATGCCCCGGTTGATTACTTCAGCATCAATGACGTTTTCCAGCATGGTGGTCCAGGAAACTTCCGGCCCCCAAGGCCAGCCGTAAGTGATGCTGTCTCCCAGACATACGATCCGCAATTCTTTCATGTGTGTGAATCTCCCTTATAAGGCATGATACAAACCGTTTTCAACCATCTCAATAAATCCTTTTTGCTGCAAACGTTCCAGATGTTTCAACAACATGCATTTTTCCCAGAATAGAACAAAGGGAGTGGGATGCATTCGATAAACCAGTTTTTGATCCGCCAGCTGGTGCAAATCTACAGGCTGCTTTTTGATTGATTTGAATATACGTTCCTCGCGTTTAATTATGCGGTCACGGAATTCAGTTAAACGTTCCCGGCAATCATAACAGATATCATTGATGTGACAAGATGTCATTCGGGGAGGATTCAATTCAATCAAACGATTGATCTCTTCATTGGGGAACCAGAATGAACAATGACCGGCCGAATGACCGGGGGTATGAATGACCTCCATTTGTGTATGGCCGAAATCAATGATCTGATCATTGTTCAGCACCTGATCTACCCTCATGTTACGTTCCACATCGTCTTCTTCAATGCCCATTATGACAGATGCTTCAGCATAATCACAGTTGGGCATCAATCCTTCCCACATATCAATGGAATTATAATGGATATAGTCTTCTCTGCTTGATAAAGGAGTGTAATCCAGGGCATGAATATACAGCCGGGAATTTTGGAAATATTGATTGCCCCGGGTATGATCATAATGATGATGCGTGTTCAAAACCATATCAATGCTTTCAGGATGGATGGAATCAATTGATTTTTTATCGGCGCCGGTGTCTAAAATTGCCCGAACGTTGTCCTCAACCACGATGCAATTACAATAAGTGAATCCTGTTTCACTGATCAAAAAGTTCAAATGGTCACTAATTTTTTGGAGCACTTTGATTCCCTCCCCTGAAACCTTGCCAG
>JAGFXV010000355.1 GCA_017861475.1 Bacillota bacterium
GAGTCTCTGCGTCGGTAGAAACCCTGTGCCGGACTGCCCGGGAACTGGATAACTAATGACAGATTTAAAGTTTAACAATCATAAAGACAGAAAATTCGATGCCCTCGCATCACTTTCGTGATACGAGGCATCGAATTTTTGGTTTTCACAGCAATACTATGTGTATAATATTAACAATTATTGAGACAACAACACGACCTTTGGCACCTGCCTGCGATATTGATTTTGCCACTAAATATTTAGCGTTGATACTCAACCTTTCCTTTAATCGTTTTGAGGATTTGACCGGGCAGTTCCGTCAGCGCATAATGAATTCGCTCTACAGAACTACCGGCCACGCTTATTACCGGTCCATTGAATGGTGGTCGCTCAGCGCAATCCGCTGTGCATCCGCTTACTATGAGAAGGATATCCTTTTCTGCCTCATGCCAAGACACAAACTCCAGTTTATCAGGCTGCAATAGTTTGATTTTCTTAACAATTTCCGGTCCTTCGATTAGCGGGTTGCAATGCCCGCAATATTTAACACCCACAATTATTTTCATAACGTTACCGATGAATTGCCATAGCTTTTCAAATGTGGCTGATAGATTGTAATTTGCAGCTCCACCATTATTTTTCTATTCGGCTTCTTTGAGTTTAATCCCAGCAAGAGCTAAGGCAGCGTGTTTCTTATGCTCCAGATTAGACAGTTTTGAGTACATTATTTTCTGGGCTTGAGGTGATCCTGCTCCATGCATGCTTTCAACCAATGCTGTGCCGCCCGTCATGTTTTCAAGCAGTCTGGCAATACGCATCCGATCTTCAGTCGGAACGCCTGCGACACCTTTAAAATATTTTTCCACATATTGGCCAATATCAGGATTCCTTAAATCGGATTCGGAAGGGAGTGTAGCGGTCATCCCTCCTCCTATATCCTGGGCAATTCGATCAATTTCATAAATAAGCCGGGTTACATTATGTTTGCTGACATTGGCAAGCAGAGGATCTACGAAATAAGAACCAGAGGCAGTTTGTTTTCCTTCTGAGGAACAAGCGATGGAGCAAGCATAGAGTGTTTCAGCTAAATGAATCATTTCATTAATTTTGTCTTTGATATGAGTAGCTTTGCCATAACCACTGAAATCAGCCATAACTGCCGCAGCACCGATGACGATGTCGGAAACGCCGCCCTTACAGCCGCCGTAGTTTTGCCGGTGATAACTGGCAAACCGTTCTACCATCATTCCGGCAAATTCTGTTTCACCACACATAAAGACTTTTTCCCAGGGTACGAAAACATTTTCCAGCACAGTTAGACATTCGCCGCCAACAATACCAAACCGTGCGTTGCCTTGATCTATTTCCCCTTCCAATTTTCGGTCATCATTTGTCTGCCGCCCAAAGATGTGCAGAACTCCGGGTGCATCGACAGGTATTGCGCAGGATACCGCATAATCTTTATCTTCAGCCACCATGCTCATAGTAGGCATAATTAACATCTCATGAGAGTTAACCATTCCGGTCATATGCGCTTTGGCACCTCTGACCACGATGCCCTTGTCATTTTTCTCAACAACGTGGACAAACATATCAGGGTCCGGTTGCTGTCCCGGCCGCAGACTTCGATCTCCTTTAGGATCCGTCATTGCACCGGCAACCATAATATCATTTTCCTGAACGTACTCGAGAAATTTTTTCATTCGCTCATGATAGCTGGTGCCAAATTTCTGATCTATTTCGAATGTTGTACAATAGACAGCGTTTAAAGCGTCAAACCCTACGCAACGCTGGTAACAAGTTCCGGTTTTTTGCGAGATCATGCGTAGCATTTTAACCTTTTTGATTAGGTCTTCCCTGCTTTGATGAATGTGAGTAAAGCGATTGATTTTCTTGCCGGTAAGGTGGGAAGTGACGGTCAGCAGGTCTTCAGCCGCAGGGTCATGGGCAAGATCATAGGTCATTGCGGCAGAATTGACATGACCTTGAATAAAGGGATGGTCGATTACCTCTTGGCTCTTTAAAAGCTGCCCTTTCACATAAACCTTGATATTGCGCTTCCTTAAACTTTCCATATACTCTTTGCCTGTTTTCATAATCATTTCCCCTTTTTAGTTCTTAAATCTGTAACACTTCATCCCGTATATTAATATTGGGCTGAGAACGGTGCCTTCGGCGCTATCTTTAGTCGTAGACGTAAAATCCCTTTTTTACCTTGACACCATATTCTCCTTTGGTAAACTTTTCGACCAGCAGCGGGGATGGCTGGAAGGCTGTATCACCTGTATTCTGGTAACGTTCCATACCGCTATAGTAGGCAAGATCTATCCCCGTGAGATCCATAAGGCGGAAGGGTCCCATAGGATGGCCTAAGGCATTCGTAACCGCCACGTCGATTTCTTCGGGGGATGCAATACCCATGTCGGCAAGATATAAGGCCTCGGTATTAATCGCATTTAAGATCCGATTGACCAGGAAACCGTAAATTTCCTTTTTGAGCAAAATGCCGGTTTTTCCAAGTTTGGCGGCCAGGTCCATTGTCACTTGAGCGGTTTCGGCAGAGGTATGGGCCCCTTGAACAACCTCAACGAGTTTCATGACCAGGGCAGGATTAAAGAAGTGCATATTGCAAATCTTATCCGGGCGTTTTGTGGCGTCCGCGACCTGTGAACTGACAATAAAGGAACTGTTGGTAGCTAAAATCGCATGGGAAGGAGCCAACCTGTCCAAATCAGCAAAGAGCTTGCGCTTAATGTCTATTTTCTCCACGGCAGCTTCGATCACAAAATCAGCATCACCCACGGCTGCTGCCAAATCCGTGGTATAACTCAATTTTTCTAAGGCCGCGTCGGCTTGTTCTTGACTTAATTTCCCTTTGGTTACGCGCTCCGGCAAATAAGTTTTGGCAAACGTTTCTGCTTTGTTCAACATATCTTGGCTGATGTCTGTACAGGACACTATATAACCAGCCAATGCACCGCACACGGCAATCTGATGTCCCATGTTGCCTGCCCCAATCACACAAATCTTTTTGATATCTTCTACTTTCATTTTGAATACCTCCTATAATCATTCAGCTAAACTATAAA
>JAGFXV010000356.1 GCA_017861475.1 Bacillota bacterium
CAATCAGGATAATATGGTGCATGTCTCCGTGGAAGAACTCGAGTATCTTTTTCCCCGCAGCAAATTATTGAACTGACATCAGTTGTCAGCTGAGTCTTTATTAAACAGCTTTAGGCATACATCCACCACATCCGGATCATATAAAATACCTCTGTTGCTGGAAATCTCTTTTACAGCCTCCCGGGAGCCCCGGGTCGGGCGATAGGGGCGATGAGCGGTCATGGCTTCCAAAACATCCGCAACCGCAATGATACGTGCTTCCAGCATAATCTCTTCGCCACACAGTCCATTGGGATAACCTGATCCATCAATTTTCTCATGATGCTGCAATACGATATCGGCTACCGGCCAGGGAAAATCAATTTCTTTCAATATTTCATAACCAACTTGGGAGTGACTTTTGACAATGGCAAATTCAGGTTCGGATAAGATTCCTGGTTTGCTTAAAATCTCGATAGGAACGGTTATTTTACCGATATCATGAAGACTCGCAGCTGCATACAATCCTGCCAGCTTTTCATCAGACAGTCCCATTTCCCTGGCTATAGCATCCGCCATGGCGGCTACATTGCTTTGATGCCCGGCTGTATAGGGATCTCTTTTTTCAATAACAGCTCCCAGTGCATTGGCAGCCTGTTTCATTAAAAGCCGCATTTTCTCCACGGATAATTCCATTTTATACAAAGTCTGGTTGTGCTCATCACGGGTGTGCAGGGCAACGATGGCAAAGTCTAGATTATCGGCCATTTCCATAAGCAGATGCTGTTCTTCATTATCGAATATGCAGGTTTCATCAGCGTATATGTTTAAAGCGCCAAAAACTTTGTTATTGTTAATCAAAGGTAAACTCATGGATGATCTAAATCCCTGTTTCATAGCCGCATCCCGCCACGGCTTATAAAGTTCATCGCTTTCTATGTCTCGTACAATTACAGTTTGGCCGGTACTGATGGAGGTGCCCGTAGGACCCAAATGCTGTTGGGATTCGGTCAGATTTATTTTTAATCTTTTGACATAATTGCCTACATTGCCGGCACTGGCAACCGGAAGAACAGTTTGCTTTTCATTATCTTGCAGGTAACCAACCCAGCACATGCTGTATCCGCCTAAATCGACAATGGTTTGGCAGATGTCATGCAGCAATTCTTCCTCCGTCTGAGCATGCAACATGATCTGATTACAGGCGCTGATCGCTTTTAATGATCGGTCAATGCGGTTGTAATCAGTCAGGTCAATAAAAGTTGCCACGGAAGTTTTCGTACCAGGGATCAATTCTACTGCCATTAATCCGTCTCTTGGTTGTCCCTGCTTGGTTACAAATCTGGTTTTATATTTAAACGGTGCGGCAGATGGATTGATTCTACGCAATCTATGATAATCGATCATTTTCTCGACGTAGTCCGGATGGATAATGGCGGGCCATTTCATGCTTGTAAGTTCGGTGTTTGTATAGCCGATGATTCTTTCGCATTCCCGATTGACCCGGGAAATACTCATATCTTCTTCCAAAAGCAAAGTAGCGGTACCGGTCGTATCAAAAACGGTCTGGTAGTAATTTTCGCTGGCGGTAACTTTTGATTCTGCCAATCGCTGCCCAGTAATATCAAACATTGATACCAAAGTGAATCTGCTTTCCGGCATGATTGATACATTTAATAAGAGATGCAAAGCATTGCCGTCTTTATCAGTTGTGATCATCTCGTATTGAGACGGCACTGATTCAGGATTTAACATGCGAAGCTGATGGTATTCTGCCAACATCTTTTTGTTTTGAGGGAATTTGATGATATCGATGACATTCTTGCCGATCAATTCTTGGCGGGAATAATTCACCAGTTTCTCATAATGTTGATTAACCACAATTATATTTAGTTTCTCATCAGTAACCAGAATCGGAACATTCAAATTTTCGAAAATGGCTTGATAATCATTGAAGTTATTTATCAAATTAGCTTGGAAATTTTTTTTCACTTGCTGTCTCGTTTTTACTGAATTCAAGATGTTACACCCCCCACGGGTAAGTTGTGCGAAAAACAAGCTGTTTATATTAATAATAACATTATTTTCCTGACTGTACAGGCACTTATGTATTTATGAAAGAAAATTAAAAATTATCAACAAACTCATTTATTTTGCCAACATTTACATCAAGGTATTTAGGATTGAATTAAGAATGTAAAATATAGATTTAATTACAGGAGTTGAAACTATGAAAAGATTTTATCTGTTTTGCTGGTGTGTATTTATTTTTTTGTTTGTAGGGGCAGTTCCGTTATCAGCCAATACCAGCCCAACAATAAAGATAGACGGACAACCGAGAATGTTTGATCCTCCCTGCCAAATCGTTGATGGACGAACCATGATTCCGGTTCGGTATGTAATTGAAGATTCGGCACTGCAAGGCATAGTGACATGGAATGCTGATTCTTCCGAGGTAGACATTGTATGTAAAAACAAGCATTTTGTTTTTAAGATCGCAAGCCATACAGTGATTGTAGATGGTGAGTACATAGATTTGGATGTTGTTCCCTACATATATCAAAATCGTACTTACATTCCTCTGCGGTTTTTCGCGGAACAGCTGTCCGCTCAGGTAACCTGGAACACTTCGGTTAGAGAAGTAAGTATTGATTTTAAACCGAAGAAGAGTGAAGTGTTTGCCTACTATTACTACCGAGCTTTTGACGAATTTCAGGCGAATGCCGACTCGATTACCGATGTAGCTCTACGTTGGTTTGAAACCAATGCCAATGGTGACCTTTTTTATGAATACCAGGATGATTATAATAAGGTCCTTCAGTTTGCCCGCGATAATAATATTAAAACCCATGCCAGTGTTGTTTTTATGGACAAGGACGACATGCATGCGCTGCTTTCCGACCCTGCCCGGCGTCAATATTTGGTTAAGCAGTTAAGTGAGCAGGTAAAACAAAATGATTATGACGGCGTAAATATTGATTTTGAATTTTTAGGCCAGGGTGACCGGGATAATTTTACGCTATTTCTGCAGGAGCTAAAACAAAGTCTGGGCAATGACAAACAGTTATCCGTGGCGTTGTCAGAGTTGGCTGGCCGGTTATGATTATGCCGCCATCGGGAGGATTGTCGACCGGGTAGTTATCATGGCTTATGACTACAGTTACAAGACCAGTCCTGCTGGACCGGTAGCCCCTTTATGGTGGGTGGATGATGTGATTTCTTACCTCAAGTCTATCATCCCAGCGGAAAAGATGTTGCTGGGTCTGCCCACCTATGGTTATGACTGGGGTGAAGGAATCAGTACCACCACAGTTACGGCCAAACGACTGCAGAGCTTGAAAAATCAATATAATTTGACTGAATCATTTGTTGAAGCAAGTATGAGTCCTTATTACAGTTATGTTGACAATAACGGTGTGAGTCATCAGATATGGCTTGAGAACAGGGCGAGCTTGAATGCCAAACTTGATGTAGCCCTGGACAATCATCTGGCGGGAGTATCCTTCTGGCGGATCGGTAACGGTTTTACTGATTTGTACGATTTACTGGCTGAAAGAATAACCGGCAATTAATATTCATTAAAGAAACAGGGGAAAGTTTGCATGGTTTGATGAAACCATGTGAACCATCCCTTGTTTTTGTTTTTATTATTGTTCCTGATCAAAATATGCATTGACCAGATCCAACAGTGAAGTCAAGGCTGGGGACAGCCATTTGTTTTTGTGATAGACGATTTGGGTATACATTTCGATTTTCGGTTCGTTCAGCTTGAGGTCAACCATGTTGCCGACGGTCAATTCTTTTTCCACTGCCGCGTAAGGCAGCAGAGCGATTCCCAGGCCGCTTAAAACAAACTGTTTGATTGGCTCAATACTGTCAAATTCATAGGAGGACAACGGCTGGATTTTATATTCCGCAAAATGTTTTTCGATTATGGAGCGGTAACTGCAGTCACGTTCCGTAAAGATAAAGGACTCTTTACCAATATCGCACAGTTCGATAAAACCTTTAGCGGCCAGATGGTGCTCATTGTTGGCTACAATGATCATTGGTTCTTCACATAATATGCGCGTTAACAGATCATCATCTTTGATTAAGCCATCCAAGGAAAAGGCTACATCAATGGTGTTGTCATGCAGCCACCTTTGAAAATCAAGTGGTGTTCCCTGACGAATGACCAGTTTTACCTGGGGATAAAGTCGGCTGTATTCCTTCAACAGGGCGGGCAGTTTAAAAATACACAGTGATTCGGCAATGCCAATATTTAAAATACCGTTGGGTTCAGGAGATGAAGTCATGGTTTCCTTTATCTCTACAGAATACCTGAGCAGTCTTTTGGCATGATACAGCAGCTTTTCACCGTCAACCGTCAGAGCAATCCTTTTTCCCAAACGTTCAAACAGTTTGGTGTTGAATTCTTCTTCCAGCAAACGGATTTGGGTCGTAATGTTTGATTGAGCATAGCCCATCTTCTGAGCAGCCCGCGTAAAACTTCCTTCTTCAGCAACGGTAACGAATATTTTCAACTGACGTAATTCCATTATGACCTCCGGGGGTATATTATTAATTAAATAGATTGATA
>JAGFXV010000045.1 GCA_017861475.1 Bacillota bacterium
TGGTAGAGCAGGTTCTCTATTATTCCAAGATCGATGACTTCTCCAAAGACTATTTTGTTCAGGAACTTGAACTTCAGTCCATCGTAAATCAAGTAATAAAAAAACACGCCCGGACCTTTATTCATAAAAATATCAGAATTGAAACAGACAGCACTGATATGGAGGTCATGTCTGACAAGAAGTGGCTTTTGTTCATCCTTGACCAGATTATTTCCAATTCCCTTAAATACACTGACCAAGGAGGAAAAATCAAAATACATGCGGAACGGGATGAACGCGAGAAGAGACTCATCATTATGGATAATGGTATCGGTATAAGACCGGAGGATATTGATCGGGTTTTTGATCGAGGTTTTACCGGTTTCAATGGCCGGGAGTTCAGCAAATCAACCGGCATTGGTCTATACCTGGCTAGAAGACTGGCACGCAAGCTTGGCCACGACATATCCGTTGAATCTGTTTACGGCGAGTATACCTGCCTAACGATTCATTTTCCCAAACTGGGTCATATGTTAGATCTGTAGTTCTTCCTTAAGCCCGTAGGCCTTCTGTATCAATTCATCCAGCCTGGATAAAAACCGCGCCGCCGGCGCGCCATCCATAACATCATGATCGATCAGCACGGTCATTTTCAAATATTCTCTGACAGCAATTTCGCCATCAATGACTCCGGGCTTTTTCGTTATCGTTCCCACCGCAAAACACAAGGGATGGATACTGGTGGGTATGACCCAGCCGTCAAACGTACTGAACATACCCACCGAAGTCAGCATTACCGACCCCATGTTCTTTTGGGCACCCGGGCAGTGATAAAAACAATTTGGTGGAGAACTTGCCGTATCCCCCGCCGATCACTACATTACCGTCCTCGGCAATATCTTGTTTGGCTTTTCTTATTTCATGATGGATCTCCGCTATGCTTTTGCGGTTTGTTTGGCGGATCACATACGGCAGCGGTACATTCGCCCCGTTATATTCCTTCTCGACGATAATGGAAACATCGATATCATCAAACAAGATTAAAGTATTTCGGTTCTGCAAATAAGCACCAGCCTCCCTATACTCACCGACCGCAGTGCTGATGCACTTGACGAGCCAGGCAGTAAACGAGAGGCTGACCCCATTCTTTTCTTTTATTGTTCTGAATAAATCTCTTGCAGTTGTTATATCGATTTCAAGCAGTGCTTTCATATGATGTTTTTTCAAGCCCAGCTCGCTGACATCGAACGTTGAGACCCGGCTGTCCGGGAAAGATTTCAGTTCACTGTTACTAAAGCTCTCTTTAAGTATCATCCCAAATCGTCCTCCTTTGCATCACCTGTCCCTTCTTAATAAGATTAACTGATTGGAATAACAAATCAAACCAAAAACTTCTATTCCGCCTCCCGAAGCCGTTCCACGATACTTTGTTTGTCGGTCATTGCATACGACAGTAAAGGAATAATCACTCCCAGCAGCAATAGGAAAGGCAACATAATCAAAACCGGCCAGAGAATAAAATGATAACTGCAAAACCATAACAGGTCACAGAGAAATTTCACAATTAATAGTGAAAATACGATACCAAAAATGAGTGAAAGCACACACGTCCCAAGCGTATAATACAAGCCTTCGAACATCAGCATACTGCGCAATTGCTTTCTTGTCATGCCAATACTCTGCAGCATGGCAAATTCTCTGCGACGGGTCAGAATGCTGGTAAGGATGGCATTGATAAAATTCAGAATACCAATCAATCCGATGATTAAACTGAGTGCACCGCCAATGATAACCACGGTGTTGCGCATACCGGAAAACTCATTTAGAGAAGTGTACTTTGACGTATAATTCATGACCGGTTCAATCGAATCGGTATAACTCTGCAAAAATTTCTCCATCGCAGCCTCCTGATCTTTGGCAACATTGAAGGCATAACTCATCACCGCAGGCTGCGCGACCAAAGTTTTATAAACGTCCGCCGGGAGGTAGAAGCTGTAGTCCCAGCCGCAGCGGTCGGAATTGGAATAATGTTTGATAACCACATGGCCCAGTACGATAAACTTTTGCGTAGTATATTCCCGGTCGGCAAATGATTCCGACGTGCCCTTGTAATTATGAAGAGTGACCGTTTCACCCACTTTAAAATGCACACGACCCATTTCCGGCACATTGTTGTCGTCCAACGGGACTCCCTCCAGAATATACTTGCCGGTGGCCAGCTTGGCATAATCCAATTCACCATCAATAAGATCCAGACGCTGGAGGGGCAGATCTTCAAGGCCATAGACCGCAGCCATGAAGCCCTCGTTGGCATCTTTGTTATAAATCTGCGTCGTATTTTTTTTATCTTCTACTGTGAAAAGTTCTGCTTTGCCGCCATACAGACGTCCGCCCTCCTCAAAACCGGGCTGCGATTGCACCGCCTGAATAAAGCTTTCGCTGGTTTGGTTCTCAGTCCCGAAGTATTTATTTTGGAAGTAGTCGGCATGGCCAATCAGGAAATCTGTATCTACAAATTTAGAAAGAAACTTGTTCATGTCAATACTCTGGGATAACGTAAACACCGTATTCAGCAATACAAGACTCAACGACAGGCTGATGACCACCAAAACAGTGCGTTTTTTATCCCGTCCTAAATTCGTCAGGGCCATACGGGGCGTTTTACCTCCATCGATGGATCTTTTCTGTTTGCCGGTCATCTTGGTATTTCCGTCCGTATATCTTACCGCCTCTATCGGCGATACGGCTGCGGCTATCCTGCCCGGTTTAAAGGTACTGATGAGTACAGTAACCAGCGCAAAAACCGCAGATCCGATAAAAATCCATGGATTGGGTGATACCGATACCGCAGTTCCTGCATAGGAGGAATTGTTCATAATGATCGGAACCAGGGATTTGCCGGAAAAATATCCCCCCACCAGTCCGATTGGTATTCCTATGGCAGAAAGAATCAGGGCTTGTCTGCGGATAATGCGGCGTATCTGTCTCCCGGTCGTACCAATGGTCTTTAAAAGACCATAAAAGCGAATGTCCCGAATGACGGAAATTTGAAAAATGTTGTAGATAATCAGATAACCGGTGAACACGATCAACAATAAACCGGAAAGCAATACGATCAGCGTACCCGCATCCATTCCAAAATTGGTGGAGAGATAAGACCAATTCACATTATGGTCCAGGTAATTTTCATCATTTTCATTAATGGAATAACCACTGTCAGTAATAATAGTTGCCAGCTTGCCTTCCAAATCGATGCTGTTTTTAAACATAATG
Organism: Bacillota bacterium; assembly: GCA_017861475.1. Classification (GTDB taxonomy): domain Bacteria; phylum Bacillota; class Syntrophomonadia; order Syntrophomonadales; family Syntrophomonadaceae; genus Syntrophomonas_B. The sequence continues at coordinate 3,253 of JAGFXV010000045.1, forward strand.
TACGCATTAATGGCACCGGTGAGAGAATTATCCTCTTTAAAGGTATTCTTCAGTTCTTCCGAATGCGCATCAATATAGGCACGGGAGGCAACAATACGCCCTACGTTAAAAACCGGATCGCTTTCCCACCAGCCGGCCAGGACAAATTGGCGTTCAATTTTATTTCCTCTGATATCAAGTGTCAGCGTCAACGGCGCTCCAACCTTAAGAGGAACGTCTAAAAGCTGTAAGGTCATGGTGTCTGCAATAACTTCATTTTCTGCTTTTGGCTTATGCCCGCTTGTCGGATCGCAAAACCCTAGTTTCAACCCCGCATCATCGTAATACCAGAACTCTGTTTGGCGTTTAAGAAATACTTCATTCTCCACACCATCACTTAACATACGGTCATAGGCTATTTCTTTGATAAGCGGGTGGTCCTTGACATGGTTGAATTGCTCATCGGTAATATATTTAAGTACAGCGTGCCCGTCACCGCCTGCCTGCCGCATGGTCGCCTGCTGCAAACTTTCTACCGTACCGATACCCATTGTAAAAAGCGCAGTGAAGAGCAAGGCGGTAAGTGCAATCGCGATGCTGGCAATCAGATTTCGGGATTTACTGGCCCGAAAACTTTTGTAAGCTAAATTGCGGATCGCTTTTTGATTTTCTACCTTTATCATTTTCCTTCACCACCCACAATTTTTCCGTCTTCAATGTGTACGATACGATCCGCCGTTTGAGCAATTTCTTCGTTATGTGTGATCATTACAACGGTTTGCTTAAATTTTTGGCTGGTCACTTTCAGCAGACCGATTACATCAAGACTGGTCTTGCTGTCGAGATTTCCGGTGGGTTCATCGGCCAGAATGATAGCAGGTTTGGCCGCCAATGCTCTGGCAATTGCCACACGCTGCTGCTGTCCTCCGGAAAGGTTGTTGGGCAAATTGTACAGTTTGCTTTCCAGTCCTAACGTTTTGATGATCTTGTCCACATAGGGTTGGTCGGGTTTGTTTCCATCCAGCTGAATTGGCAGGATGATATTCTCATACACATTTAAAACAGGAACTAGATTATAGTTCTGAAACACAAAGCCGATTTTTCTTCTACGAAAAATCGTCAGTTCTTCGTCTTTTAATAAGAATATTTCCTTACCGTCCACGATCACTGAACCACTGGTGGGATGGTCGAGCCCGCCCAGCATGTGCAACAGCGTAGACTTGCCACTGCCGGATGTACCTACGATGGCCACAAATTCTCCATTTTCAACGGTTAGATCAATGCCATCCAGGGCCCGCACGATCGTTTCCCCATTACCGTAATATTTTTTCAGTTCTTTTGTTTCAAGTATCGCCATTTGGTTTACCTCCAAAAAAATAGTCTGTAATACAGTTCCCTGCAATACAGACTATACAAAATAATTCTTTCTACAATATTTCTGAAATCTAACAGTTTTGAAAGATTTCAATTTGTTCCGGGCAGAAATACTGAAAAGACTGAGCCGCTTCCCGGTGTTGAGGATACTTTTATATAACCGCCCTCGGCTGCCAGGATCTCTCTGGCCAAATATAAGCCAATGCCAATGCCTTCGAATTGGCTGACGTCTCCTGAACGGTAAAAACGATTAAATATTTTACTTTGCTCGCTTGGCGCAATTCCAATCCCGTTATCCACAATATCTATGCGGCAAAACATCTCGTAGGGAACGACTTTTACAATTATACTCCCGCCTCTTTCGGTATATTTTACAGCGTTGTCAACGATATTACAGACTGCTTCAACGGTCCATTTCAGATCAAAGCAGGCATTTGCTGCGGTATCCTCCATGACAACAGAAACTTCCTTGGTATCCGCCTTGAGCATGATTTGGTCCCGCACTTCATCCAGTAACCTTTGGATCGTTTCTTGTTTCGGTGAAACAGTAATAATACCTGTCTCAAGCCTTGACATTTTAACCAACGCACCGATAAGAAAATTCAGTTTTTCCGCCTGGCTGGACAAGGCCTGCACACAAGTGGCACAATCTTCCGGCAATTCATGTTCACTGAGCAGTTGTGAATAAAGCAGGATATTGGCGATGGGCGTTTTGGTCTGATGAGATATATCAGAGATCAATCCTTTTATTTTATCCTTTTCCGTGAGCAGATTCTTTGAGGATAGCGTACATATGGAAAGATAACGCGCCAGCTTCGCTTCCACTGCAGATAAAGCCGATTCGTCATAAACACTTTCAACAAAGCTGCCGTCGATGGCTGCGTCAACCATATCCCCGATTGTTTTAAGTGTTTGTTTGGTTTTTAGGCGATACCAGCCAACCGTAATCACTGCAATTGTTACCGCAGCAACGGCAAACCCGATACTTGCGTAATCAAGTACGTTTATATCATTTCACCACCCATGTATAGCCGATGCCATAGACGGTTTTGATATATTGCGGGGCAGACGGAACATCCTCCAGCTTATCCCGCAGTCTTTTCACCGTAACCGACAAGGCATTTTCATCCACATAGTCTGCTCCATCCGTCCAGATCCTGTCTACCAGATCCGCACGAGGAACGGTGTTGCCTCGATTCTCGATTAAGATCCGCAGCAATTTCTGCTCGGTTTTACTCAGTTCCACCTGTTTTCCGTCATTTGAAAACTCCATCTTTTCAAAAGAAAAGGAAAACTTGTCAATCTGCACGGTATCGGAAAATTGCTGTCTGCTTTTACGCAGTTGTACGCCTACTCTTGCCCGCAGTACCATAAGGCTGAAAGGTTTTGTTATGTAGTCATCCGCACCAAGCTCAAAACCTGTTACAATATCAGTTTCCATATCATTGGCGGTCAGCACAATAACAGGCAAAGCCAATGTCCGGCGAATCTCAGCTAAAAGGTCAAGGCCGTTCCCGTCCGGTAAATTGACATCCAAAATCACCAAATCAAAGGATCCGGTTTTCAAGTAATCCTTTGCGGCAGCAATATCATATGCCTGCGTAAAGGCGCAATTGTCATCTTTAAGAGCAAGGACGATACCTTTGCTCAGAGAGGCATCATCTTCTACAATCAAGATTTGATTCATTATGTATCACCTGTCCGTATATTATCTATATTCATCCAGATATTCCTGCAAACAATCGATATACCTGCCCACGTGGATACCATCCACAAAAGAATGGTGGGCCTGCACGGAAAACGGCAGCAATATTTTATCGCCCTGCCCAAAGTATTTACCCCATGCCAGTCTGGGCACCGAGTCGTCCTTGTTGAAGGATATGGTATGCGACATATGGGTAAATGATACCCACTGAACACTGGTAATGTAAATCAGATCATCCCGCCCTTCCACATCTTTAAAAACGAAATAATCCGTCTGACTCTGCGACTTCGCCTGGGCCTTTTTGACAAAATCATCAAGGGAGCTTTCCATATCGACCGTTACCATTTTGAACATATCCGTACCTTCAGACATATCTGTATAAGACGGATGGATCATGTCATGCAGAACGACCTGCTCGCCGCGGATGCGGTAGCGGAATTCCTCCACCTGATTCAGAGCATATGTAGCGGCGTATACCATCGCATAAAAGAACGGTATCCCCTTTTCCCTGGTTCTGGCCAGGAAGTTGCTGATATCTATATTCACACTGATATTGTAATGCGGATAATCCATGCGCTTGAAAAAATAAAAATGCGTTCTTCGTTCCCACGTATCCAGATCAATGATCTTCAAATCAAATTACCTCCATTATCCCTGCTTTTACGGCTCCACGACTTCCTCCGGTTCGAAATCAACCGTCTTGCATTTGTGATTACCAACAGGTTAGTTCTCTGGTTATTGTTCTCAATTTAAATTCTACTTCATTCATTATTCAGTTGTGTTAAAACGAGGCCCTCCCTTTTTAGGACAGCCTCGTTTTCTATTTCCGTTTATTAGATTATGAATAATCTTTGTCCTAATTTAATTGCGGGAGATGCAAGACACTGGTGAACTTTTCTACCAGATCAGGATCAAACTGCATCCCGGAGCATCTTTTCAGCTCCTTGATAGCCTCTTCATGACTCATCGCTTTTCGATAAGGCCGGTCACTGGTCATCGCATCATAAGCATCTGCAATGGCCAAAATACGGCACTCCAGGGGGATTTCTTCTCCGCTTAACCCCAGGGGATAACCTTGTCCATTCCACCATTCATGATGTTTAAGCACCCAATCGGAGATATGCATAAGATCGGGAGATGACAATGCAATGCGGTGCCCAATTTCACTATGCCTTTGCATCTCCAGCTTCTCTTCATAGGAAAGCGGACCTTGTTTAAACAGAATCCGATCCGGCAGTCCAACCTTGCCAATATCGTGAAACTGTGCGAAAAGGCGCAAGTCTAAAATACTCTTGGGAGAAAGACCCAGAGCGGTTCCCAAATCGGCAACCATAACCTGCAATCGTTCGGCATGACCTTCGGTAATGAAATCGCGGGCTTCCAGAGCTTTCATTAAAGTCTGGACAATGGCACTGCGCGCACTCTGGCTGCGATAGAGTTTTTCCCGGTACATATTATTATCAGCCTCAACGTATAACTTGTTTAGGCTGGTTGTAGTGTCAGTTCTAAGAGCAAAACCAATCGACAGACTCAAAGGAAATTCATTCACGGATTTATCGAGGGAAAAGGCATGCTCCTGCAATCTCTGATAGTTATGCTCCAGTATTTGCTGAGAAGCATTGGGCAAAAGAACGGCAAACTCATCACCACCCACACGGGCAACTATTTCAGATGAGCTAAAACAGCTCTTTATCAAATTGGCAGTACTGATCAGCAAATTGTCCCCTTTATCATGTCCCATGGAGTCATTGATCAATTTAAGGCCATCCACGTCACACATTATTAAACCCATGTTAGAATACTGTTCTTTCTCCAGCCTGATCATTTCCTCCTCAAAAAAGGTACGATTATAGAGTCCGGTAAGTGTATCATGCATGCTTAAGTATCTCATTTTTTCCTCGGCTGCTTTACGTTCGGCTATTTCTTCTTTTAGTTCCTCATTAGCCAGTGCCAGGTCAGCCGTACGCTCGTATACCCTCAACTCCATTTCATCCTTTTGCTGTTGGATAGTGGTGCGATACACAAAGGTGCGCAATACCACCCGGTACATTAGCAGGCTGGTTATCAAGGCCATTATTACCATGAGTGGTCCGTTAACATAGTGGGCCGACAATCGAACAGAATCAGTTTGAAATTGAGTTACCCCCAACAGAAAAACAAGCAGTGAAAAAGCGTAACCAATAATAAACTGCCATGGGAAAAGCTTAACTACTGCCGCGATGGCAAAACAAGCCATTAGGTATACAGTAATGTCTCCATGTATTAGTTGGTCTACACTGCTCATGGCTGCGCCCCAGCAAAGGAAAAAAAATGTTTCAGCGACAGTAACGATTTCATTCAATTTAGTCATCTGTGCTGGCGACTTAGGACCAACCAAGAAATAATACAGTAAATATAAAACTTGAGTAGTTAACAGAATTACGTACAGGTAGTTTCGGTAGAGAAGACCTGGATGAGCTTCATAGTATTGCGGGTCTGGAATTGGATAATTCCACAGAAATAGAAGCACTATCCCAGCAGAAACTAAGAGGACAGAAAATACACCTTGCGATGTCATGCTGCTAAAATACTGCTTATTGGAGAACGTTTTTTGATCTGCTTCGCTTAGCACATCTCTGAATGTCAATAATTTCCTTTTCTTATTCATAATACATCGTCGACCCCTTAATCTGCTTGTTTTTGTGCTTATTGATGAAACTCTAGGTGAGCAGATCGCGCCGGTAAGGATCGGTTTGAATTTCCTTGATCTTATTCTCAAAGTCACTCCGGTTAAGGGTTTCAATAGGATAGCCGCATTTATGGGCAGCCTCTGTCAGATTAGTTAAACGTATGGTTTTATGATTAAAAACATGGAATATATGGCAGTTGCTTTCTTCTATACAAGCCAGCAGAACGATGGCACGACTGCAATAATCTACTGGAGAAAGCTCAATATCCATGGTTTGGTACTCTCTTTGAACAAAGCCCAACTGAATTATCGATCTTAGTCGATTATAGAGAGCATTATCATTAATATTAGCCTGGAATTGTCCATCAGAATAGCGTCCTGCCAGAACGCCAATCCGATGGATGGTAGCATTGATACCTTTTGTCATATGTTGCAGAATGAGGTTTTCAGCTTCAAATTTGCTTCTGACATAAACGTTTTCATAATAATGCTGTCCGATATAGAGATCGTTTTCAGTAAAGACTCTCTGACCCG
>JAGFXV010000357.1 GCA_017861475.1 Bacillota bacterium
AAGGATTTTTTGCCGACGCTACTTCCTGATGAATAACAATAGGATCTGAGATTAATCCATATTTATCATCTTCGGGATAGGTAATCGCAATTGTGGGGTTTTCTCCGGCATATAAAATGATGCTTTCCATGGAGTCCCATATCGTGCATAAAAAGAAATGAGCATATTCTCCTTGCTCAACAATCCTCACATATGCTCCTTTGTTCCCACTAATTGCAGTTGCATCGTCTACACCTGTTTTCCCTAAATAAACCTCGAAATCATCTTTGCATCCAATCGGTACGATTCCATGCCATGTTCTTGAAATCATTTTGACCTCCTGCGGGTAAAGTATAAAAAGTTGATTTATTTAACCACCAGACCCAGCAGGGCGGAAAGAGAGACTGCCTGCATCGGGGTCACGATGGCACCATGAACATCTTTCACGTTTACATTCAAACCTTCAATATCACAACTTCGCAAATCTATTCCTTTAAGACTTGCGAAATTCATTTGCGCCTGCAGCAGATTGGACTCTTGAAATTCAACTTTTGAAAATATGGCGTTCTTAAAATCCGAGAAACTTAATTGACACTCAAGGAATGCGACCTGTTTACAATCTGAAAAGCTGAAAAAAGCATAACGACCGTTACAGTTATCAAAAATTACCTCTCTCAAGGTGGCTTCCCCTAAATCGATGCCAATCATTTTACAATTGATAAATTCAACTCTATGTAATGATGCTTTACTAAAATCAACATTCGAAAGATCGCAATTTTGAAATCTCACTCCCATCAGGTCAATCTGTTTAAATTTGATTTTATTGAAAATCACATTATGAAAGATCACATGTTTAAATATCATTCTATCTGCATGAAAGTCTTCCAGCGTACAATCATTAATTGTCCCGTATGAAAAAGCCGCATCATCCAATATGTTGTCTTCGGATAACGCTATGATGTCCAGGTCGTCATCAAGTACCGGTCTTGGAATTTTTGTGTCCGCCATGATTATTCCTTAGTCCTTTCTTCTATCCTGTTCCTGGCGCTGCCAATAGCTCCGGAAGTAAGGAGAGCCTTTCATCTGTATGGGGTTGGTACTATTCTCCCGAATCACGGTATCGATCAATTGGTCTTCCTGTTGCCAGGCTTTTTGCATGAACGCACGCTTCTCATCATCCCCGGCCCGATTGGCCTCCATATGTTTTACTGTCTGCTGCCATTCAGCCTCCAGTTTGTCCCGGCTCTGCAAATATTCATCCAAACGCTGAATTTGCCGGTTGATCACCATGCGGTGAAACAACTCCCTCTTCTGCCAGTAACCGACTGCCTCATTCTGTCGATCTTCACTGTAGGCTACCGGATTATTATCCATAAACCAAAATGGTTTGAAAACTGCCAGACAGGGCGTGGAAGCGCCGGTTACCCAGTAGCTGCAGCCCGTTTCCCCCAATGACGCCACATAACTCCCTGTGGTATGATCACCAATCAACCCACCGCCATGCATACAAACACTCTTGAGGGAAGATTTCTGATATTGCTGTCCTTCAACAGAAGCATGATGCGTGCGTAAAATATCCATCATCAACGCTTCATCGATGCTGCCGCGTCTTTTTTCCAGCTCCTGCCGGCAAATGCCGGCGCGGCTGTCTGATCCGCTGAAATGGGTGTAGAGCGGATCTTTATAGCAGCGAGCGAAATCAAATTTATCCGGGTCTTTGCACCAGCCTTTCTGCCGGGCATGTTCAACCAGTTCCTGATGGCAGCGTTCATAACTATTGCCAATACTCAGACCATTGGAGATGCTCCTCACATCACGGACTTTTTCAGCTGCCCAGTACCGGCCGGCCGTTTCCAAAACCCAGGCCTCCTTGGGATCAGCCAGTAAAAACGAATTATGATATAAAAACGTTTTTTGGTAGCCGCAATTACCCCCTTGGCCATAGCGCTCCAGCAACTCAATCATAAGATCAAGAGCGGATCGGCTGTCCCGGCATCTTTCCAGCGCCAGGCGAATCATATCCATTCCGGTCAAGCCGGAATCACTATATTTCTCCCGGGTAAAAACAGCTTCGTTGCCGATGTTCAAGCCAAACTCGTTGCAACCCATTTCGCATCCCCAGATCCAGGAAGGCTTTAACAGCAGCACGGAAAAAGTTTCTCCAACTTGTTCCACCTCAATATAGGTACACTTCACCCTGGTTCCCGGTGCATACTGTTTCCTGGGGACTTGGATCAAAATATGCGGTTCATTCGGCTGGCGGTCGCTGTTCTTGGCAAAGCAAACCCGGCCGTCGGCCGTCGTGTTTCCCAATGCCACCATGGTATCACACATAAGCTTACCTCCATTGTTTCTTGCGTTAACTGGATTATTCGGAAACCATTTCGTTTTTATAGTTTCTATTTTTGCATATAAACAAGCTGCAATACTTCACTGACTTTTTTGGTTTCATATACTTCGTATCCCAGCTTTTGATATAAGGCCAGATAATCGCTGTTGCAATGATATCTCCCCTTTGAACGTCTGCAACAAAAGAATCGATTTTTCCTGTTGTGTCTAATCGTCCCTGGGTTTGCCTGCTCGAAATCTTTTTTCTAACCGATTCGGTATATCCCGGCCCTGATAATCTCAAGTCAATTGATATTAAGCTTGCCAAATTGCACAATTATAGTCTAACAAATTATCATTCTATTGGGGATGTATCTTTAAAGTACATCATAACCATCTGCAATGAATGCATTTAAAAAGAAACTCGAAGGCTGGAAATAGCCTCCGAGCTATTGATGATGCGAATTTAATGAAAAACCATCCAACTAGCCAACAGTTTTACGGCTCGCCAAGCCATCTCTCAATGCCACAAACACGCTGCCCAGGGCCATTAATGCAGCGATCCCGGTAACGATAGTACCTACCCAGGGGATTAAATGGATCAGCATTAAAAGCAAGGTGCCAACCGCTGCTGCTGCAAACGGTTTCTGTAAAGCACTAATCTGATAACGATTCGCCAAATAATAAACCAGCCCATAACCAACAATCAATTTACCGACAAACAGAATCGCTGCAT